>PLTL01000012.1 GCA_003164475.1 Candidatus Dormiibacterota bacterium
ACGACCCCACCGACCAGGTGGCCCTGGTGGCCGCGCTGCGCAGCCCGGCATACGGCTGCAGCGACAGCGAGCTGGTGGGCTGGAAGGCGTCGGGGGGCTATTGGGCCTACGAGCGGTCGGGGCGCGGTGAGGAGCCGAGGGTGGCCGCCGCGATGGCGGACCTCCGCGAGCTCCACCGGCTGCGGCACGTGACGTCGGTGCCGGCGCTGATCGAGGAGGTGCTCTCCCGCCGGCTGCTCCGCGCCACCGCGTACGACGACTGGCGGCCGCGCGAGGCCCACCGGCGCTACCGCTTCGTCGCCGAGCAAGCGCGGGCCCTGGCCCGCGGCGGGTGGAGCACCCTGCACGACACGGTGGACCTTCTGGAGCGGCTCGCTCGCAACCCCTCCTACGACTCCGTCGCCGTCGAGACGTCCCCGGATGAGCACGCGGTGCGGGTGATGACGGTGCACGCGGCGAAGGGCCTGGAGTTCCCCATCGTCATCGTCACCGGGCTGGGGCGCAAGCCGGTGACGAGACGATCCCCGATCGTCACCGACCACCTCTCGGGCAGCGTCGAGCTGCTCGTCGGCGGCTTCGCCACCGAGGGCCGGGAAGCGCTGGACGCCCGCGAGAGCGCGATGGAGGCCGCGGAGCGGGTGCGCCTCCTCTATGTGGCGCTCACGCGCGCCCGCGACCACCTGGTGGTCGGAGTGTTCCGGGCGGCCAACAGGGGTGACGAGACGGATGCCGGGCAGCTTGACCCGCGGCTGCACGCGTGCGAGGGCGTGGAGGTCATGGAGGAGGCGTGGGAGCGAGCCGGTACTCCCCGCCCCGCGGCTCCGCCCGACGGGACGACCCCGAAGGAGCAGCGGAGCGCCGAGGAGGCGTGGGTGGCTCGTCGTGCCGAGCTGCTCGCCCAGTTGGGCGTCCTGAGGACACAGAGCGCCACCGGCCTCGCTCATGCCGACGCCGAGGCCGGGCTCGCTCCCGAGGTGGGGGAGGACATCGCGGCTGGCCGGCGCGGGCGCGCCGCCACCTCACGGGGGCGCGCGGTTCACGCGGTGCTTCAGGTGATCGACTTGACTACCCGGGCCGGCCTCGACGACCTCGCCCGGGCTCAGGCAGCGGCCGAGGGGATCCCCGAGCAGGCTGCCGAGGTGGCGCGGCTGGTCCGGGCGGCCTGCGACAGCGAGCCGGTCCGCCGCGCCGCTACCGCGCGGCACTGGCGGGAGGTGCCGTTGGGCGCCCCTGCGGGTGGGGTGCTGCTGGAAGGCTTCGTCGACCTCCTCTACGAGCTCCCGGATGGACGGCTGGTGATCGTCGACTACAAGACCGACACCGTCAGCGGCGCCGAGGTCGACCGCCGGATGGAGCGCTACCGGCTCCAGGGCGGTGTCTATGGGCTCCTGGTGGCCGAGGTGACCCGGCGGGAGGTGGCCCGCATCGAGTTCGTCTTCGCCGCGGCGGGGGAGGTGCGGACGGTCACCGACGTTGCCGACGTGGTCGGTGAGGTGCGGGCGCTGCTGTCCTCCGGCGGCGCGGCTTCGGTGGATCAGGCGGAGCGCCCCGACTGAGCTCAGGATGAACGGGTGTGGCGGCATTGAACCGCGGGTCCACGAGCCAGGGAGACCGGGTGATGAGCGCTGCTGACAAGGTGATGTCAGCGCTGGCCGCGGGCGAGCCACTCGACGACGATGAACTCGCTGAGGCAACGGCCTACGATCGCCATTACCTGAACCTCGTATGCCGGAGACTCGAGGCCCAAGGGCTCGTGGAACGCCGCCCGGGGCCGGCGGGGAAGATCGTAAATGCGCTCTGTGGGGACTCGCGGCGAGCCGTCGGGGGAGTCGAGGCAGAGGTCCACCGCCCGCTGCGTCGTGAGGTGGGGTCACCTGCTGCTCTCGCGCGTCGGGCCCCCGCGCTCCCGATGCAGGTAGGGGTGCCTCCCGTGCTGGAACCAGGGCGGACCCTGGTGATCCTGCCCTGTTCCGCACGAAAGGATGCGGATGCCCCCGCTCTCGACCGGTCGGTCTCGATCCTCGATCAGCTGAGCGCAGAGCTGGCCCGTGAGCTCAGTGCAGCCCGCTCGCGCAACCGCGAAGCTGCTGGGGCCACTGGGCCCCTGGCGCCGGCCTGGCGGCGGTATGCCGGACGCCTGTACGCGGAATTGGCGGGAGCACTGCCCGATGCCCTCAAGTCGGGCATCCATCTCCTCATCATCAGTGGAGGGTTGGGCGTGGTGCTGGCGGGGGAGCAGATCCCGATGTACAACCGGATCTTCTCACGCGGCCTCTGGCCGCATGACCTGATTCCACGCTGCCTTGCCGACTACGCGGCACGCCATCAGATCCGCGAGGTGCGAGCCTTTGCTGGAGCCGCGACGCCTTACGCGCAGGTCATCAGGCGCGTGCATTGGGAGGCCACCTCCGTGGAGGATGCCGTGCTCATCTCACCCGCCGGCCCCGCCCGCGGGGCACTGGTTCCAGTTTCCCGGGCCCTGGGTCAGGCCGCTCACCGGTTCCTCGCCGGCGGCATCCCCTCCGGCTGGCGGAGCAAGGATGGGTTGGTGCTCGGCGTGGAGAGGCTCCGATGATCCCGAGCATCGAAATCCTCGGTACCGGCGAGCTTGGCCCCTTCACCTTCCATTGGTGGGCTGGCAATGACGAGGCCTTCGACAGAGGTTGGATCGTTCTGGCCTCCGTAGATGGCAGGTTTGCATACGTCCGCCATGGGGTCGGTCGGCGGCGTGCGTATGGCAGGGATCGCGTGCATTCGGTGACGTGGCTGGATCTCCAGCCGATAGTGGAGGGGGTCGAGGCTGACGACTACGGGGTGAGCTCAGCGCTCCTTTCTGGGATCCGCCTCACCAAGCAGTTCCTTCGCCCCGGTGACCCAATCCCAGCCGAATACGGCGGCTTCAACGTGGTGGTTCAGTCCGAGGAGCTTCGGGTCCCCCGCAGCCGCCGAATCCTGGCCGTGAAGCTTCGTGAGACGATTTCGAGGGTTGGGCCCGTCACGCACTCATGCGTGCCGTCGCGTGGAAGCGCTTGCCTGTCCCGCGCCTGCGGAGACAGCTCCGGACCTCGGCACGCACGTGCGTACCCGTAGACGCGCCTGCGGACTCCCCTTATCAGAAGGACACGATCGTCAAGGCTCTTCTGGCTTTTGGCCACAATCTCATGCCGGAGTCCTCCGGATCTGATGTCGAGTTCACTGCGGTGCCAGAAGCCAATGCTCTCCTCCGCAACGACCCGTTCGCCTTCCTAATCGGTGTCATCTGCGATCAGGGGATCCCAGCCGAGCGCGCGTGGATAGTGCCCTGGGAACTGCAACGCCGGCTCGGTCACCTCGATCCTGCCCGCATGGTCGCAGAACCGGAGGCGGTCCGCGAGGCCATTCAGGCTGAGCCGAAGTTGCATCGTTTCGTGAACAAGGTCCCTGGCTGGCTTGTGGCCGCGGCGCAGAAGGTGATCAGCCGGTGGGGCGGCGATGCCGGCCGCATCTGGGCCAGCGCCCCGGAGGCTGGTGAACTCCAACGGCGTTTCGAGGCGTTCCGGGGCATAGGTCAGAAGAAGGCGGCGATGGCTGTCGCCATCCTGAGTCGCGACCTCGGCGTCACCGTGAACCGGCTGGACCAGAACGATGTCGCATACGACATCCATCTTCGTCGTGTCTTCCTCCGGAGCCATCTGGCGGAGCAGGACGATCGCGATCACATGATCGGGGTCGCCCGCGCGCTCCACCCGGAGCAACCCAGCGCCCTGGACCTCCCGACCTGGGTGATCGGCCGGACGTACTGTGCCGCCGGCGCCCCCCAGTGTGCTCAATGTCCCCTCACCAGGGTGTGTGCGAAGGATGTGGAGGGCGCTGCTCTGGCGATGAGCAGCTGATCCTGGGTGAGTTAGGACTCGGCAAACGGGTTGCCGAGAGCACGGCGGAGTAGGGCCGGTTACGAACTCGTGCTTGCCGGACCCCAGGAGGCGCTGTCAACCGAGCCGTGCTGCTGGCGTATCGGTTCCGGCGCTGCCGTCAGTTCGAGCAGTCGGTCGTAGGT
>PLTL01000364.1 GCA_003164475.1 Candidatus Dormiibacterota bacterium
GCCAGCACCGAGATCGAGCCGGCGGGCGGTGCCGCCCGGTACCAGGTGTACCCTCCGTCCGGGGTCAGCAGGGTGCCGAAGCCGTTGGTGGCGAGATACGCGGACGCCGGACCGTCGGCCACCAGCGCCGCCAGGGCGGGGACACCGCCGAGCCCGCCGTACGGCAGCAGTTGGAAGGCGCGCTCCCAGCTGCGTCCGGAGCCGCGCCACACCAGCCCGTCCCGCTGGCCCACCAGGACAACCCCGTCTGCCAGCTCGGCCAGGGCCTTGGTCGAGGCCCCGAACTCGGGGGCCCCAGCGGCGGGACCCCAACTGGCGCCCTGGGCCCGCGACCAGAGCCGGCCCCGAACCAGCGCCACCCAGGCCAACCCGGGGCGGGGAGGGGCTAGCACCGTGGTCGCCGGGCCGTCCGCGACCAGCGGCAGCCGGCCACCCAGGGGTCCGAAGTAGAGGCCCTTCGAGGTGGCGATCGCAAGCTCCAAGGGGCCTGACCCGCCCAGGGCCACAGATGCCGGGACTCCGCCGACCGCAGGCAGGTGGGCGACTTCGCCCAGCAGGTCGAGCGAGGCCACGGCCCCTCCGCGGTAGACGATCACCCCCTTCCCCTTGTCGGCGCCGACCGCGACCGCAGCACCGGTCACGGCGGAGCCCCCCAGTGCGGCTACCGTCGAGACGCTCCCCTCGCCAGGCCTGTACCAACCGGGGAGCCCCCGGTCCAGCACCAGGGTGGCCGGTCCCTGGTCCGACGCCACCTCGGTGACCCCGGCCACGCCGGGGGGCGCCGGCGCCCACCAGGACTCGGCTGCGAGGCATGCATCCCCGGCGGTGGCGGCGCCCAGGCTCAGGGTCGCGGCGGCCAGGGCGGCTCCCAGCCACGCCCGCCTCACGGCTCAGTACCCATAGAGCCCGCTCACGATGGTCGCCACCAGGAACAGCTCCGCCACCACGTGTGCCAGCGCCGCCGGGAGCACCGTCCCGGTTCGCTGAGTCATCCAGCCCCAGATCAGCCCCAGCAGGATCACGATCGGGACCAGGCTGGCTGCCGGGCCCTCGTACTGGATGGCGATGTGAGCGACCCCGAAGATCAGCGCCTGGGTGACGAGCGCCACCCGGGGCGGCTGCTGCCGCTCCAGCGCCCCCAGCAGCACGCCTCGGAACTGGACCTCCTGGGCGATGGCGCTGGCCGCATTGGCGATGCCGTAGGCCACCGCCGCGGAGCCGCCCAGCGAGAGCAGCGGCACTCCCTCCCGGCCGATCAAAGGCCCGGGCAGCGCGAAGGCGACCGCGAGGAAGAGCAGCGAGATCCCCAGCCCCAGCCCGAGCGCCCCCCACCCGGGCCGGGCCCAGATCCGGACCCGGGGCCGGGGAGCCGGGGTCAGGTAGCGGAAGGCGGCGGCCATGAGCAGCGCCAGCACCAGCCAGGAGAGCCCGGCGCAGGCCTCCCGAGACAGGCCATAGGGCGCTCCGATCAGCCCCGGTGCAGGGCCGGCGTAGCCGACCAGCCAGGCCCAGCAGGAATACGGGAAGGTCACCGTCAGCAGCGCGAAGTTGAGAGGAGCGTGGGAACGCAGCGAGGGGATCGCCAGGGTCGTCGCGGTGACAGCCGCAAAGTAGGCGGTGAGCCGCCAGACATCGGGATCCACGCTCCCGGGGTCGCCGAAGAGCCGGGGCAGCAGCATCACTGCACAGGCCCCCGCCAGAGCCACCAGGAGGCCAGCCGATCTTCCCAGGGCGCCCGCCGAGGGCCGCAGCGACCACCACCGGTCGGCGCGGCTGGCGATCAACCTCGGCCCTGGGGCGGCCGCCGCCTACGGGGTCGGGTCGCCGGCGCCCGCGGGGTCGCCCTCACCCGAGCTGGGAGCGCCGGGGGCAAAGCCCAAAGGCTCGTCGGTCTCATCCTCACCCCGGATCCGGTCGACCAGGTCGTAGACGCGGTCCTGGACCGTGCCCGAGAACAGGAAGGCGACTCCCGCGGTCGCGAGGACCCCCGCCGCCACCCAGGCCCGCGAGATCCTCCGACGGCGGCGCGGTGGCTCGATGCCGGTCTTGCGCAGGGAGCCCTCCACCCGCTTGCGCACCCGGGGAGGAAGTGACTTGGTGGCCTCGTAGGCGGCCTGGACCACCATATCGTTGAACTCGGCGGAGTGGTCCCGGGCCATGGCCACCACCTCGGCCGCCCGCTTCTGGACGCTGTCAGCTACTGGCTGAATCTGGGTGGCGATCCGACCGGCCACCTCGGGCACCTGCTGGCTCACGGCCGTGAGGGCAGGGACCACCGCGTCGCCAGCGCCCTTGACCCTGCTGCCGATGACCTCGGCGACCGCGCCGGCGGCATCGCCAGCGGTAGCTCCCAGCCGCTCGATCGGTCGCTGCCGATGGCGAAATTTCATGGCGGCTCCTCCTGTCTGCTATCCGCCCTGAGTGTACCCAGCAGCACGCCCGAAACCACTGCCAAAGGTGAGCGTGAGGCCAGCGACCGGGGCCTGCTCAGAGAGGGCGCCGGGGCCAGCCCTCGGGAAAGTGCTCCAGAGGCCCATGTCCAGCGCCCAATCCCGGGGCGTTGATGATCGCGGCGGTCACGTATTCCTTGGCCAGTCGGACCGCCTCGATCGTCTCGATCCCCCTCGCCAGGTGGGCCGTGATCGCCGCCGAGAAGGTGCAGCCGGTGCCGTGAGTGTGGCGGCTCTGCACCCGGCTCGCGACCAGCCGGGTGACAGCCGGTCCGTGAACGACGAGGTCCACCGGCTCGTTGGGAGAGTGACCACCCTTGACCACGACGAACCGGGGGCCCAGCTCGGCGATGCTCCGCCCGGCCCGGACGGCGTCGCTCTCGCTTTCGACCGGCAGGCCGGACAAAGCGGCCGCCTCGGGCCAGTTGGGGGTCACCACCAGGGCCAGCGGCAGCAGCTCCCGGCGCATGGTCTCGAGGGCACCTTCCTCCAGGAGACGGTCCCCGCTCTTGGCCACCATCACCGGGTCGACCACCAGCGGCCCCCAGGCCCGCTGGCGGAGTTCCGAGCACACCTTGTGGATATGCCGGACTGAGAAGAGCATCCCGGTCTTCGCCGCCAGCGGACGGAGGTCCTGGTCCAGCACCTCGAACTGCTCGTGGACGAAACTCAGCGGCAGCGGGTGGACCGCCCGCACCCCCAGGGTGTTCTGAGCGGTCAGGGCCACCGCCACGCTGACCCCGTAAACGCCGCACGCGGAGAACGCCTTGAGGTCGGCCGGGATGCCGGCGCCACCCCCGGAGTCGGTGGTGGCGATGGTGGCCGCAATCGGCGGAACCGGGCCTCGGCGGCTCAAAGGACCGCCCTCGGTGCCNNCCCGAGATGTCGGCTGGCTGGCCTGCGAACAGGTGCTGGGCCAGCGGGGAGACGAATCCCCACTCCCCCGGTGGCGGCGGCTCGTTGAAGAAGAGCAGGGTGGCCAGGGTGCCACAGGCGAAGGCGGCGAGGATCGGCCAGCGCACCCCGCCCCGGTACCAGTAGCCTCGCGGAGACACCAGGGCGGCGGGGTCGGCCTCCCGGCGCCGACCCAGCGAGTCCAGGATCACCAGCAGGCCCCAGGCGGGGAACCAGACGTAGGTGATGGTCAGGAAGTCGACGTAATTGCCCTGGAAGCCCACGCCAGCGAAGAGCACCAGAGCCGCCAGCAGGCCGCCCAGCACTCCCGCCGCGGTGGCGGCGAGCCAGCGCCGGAGCCGGATCCCGATCGCCAGGGCGCAGAGGGCGGCCGAGTAGACGTTGAGGTAGTTGGAGCTGAGCTCAGCCAGGATGATGAACGCGGCGAACAGGGAGGCAAACCAGAGCGGGACAGCGGCGACGATCAGGTTGGGCAGGAGCCCACTCGGGTCGATGGTCTGAATCGCCGCCCCCAACAGCCCGCAGAGCACCAGGCTGACGGCGCTGCCACCGCCGCTGGCCCACGCCACCCGGGCCGCCGAGGAGTCGGCCGGCAAGTAGCGCGAGTAGTCGGCGGCATAGGTGACCCAGGAGACGATCAGGGCGAAGGTGAGGGTGAATCCCAGGGCCAGAGCCGCCAGGTGGGCGCCCGGGGCCAGCCTGCTCTGCAGGAGCAGGTCCCAGCGATGGAAGGTGAACAGGGCCAGGGCGGAGCAGACCACCAGGAAGGCCGGCACCTGGAGGTGCTGGAAGACCGAGATGGTGCGGTGCCCGTAGACCGCGACCAGGGAGGAGGCCCCCGCCATGGCCACCAGCAGCAGCGGCTCGACCACTGCGGGGCTGTGGTGGAGGATCGGCAGCGCCTTGGTCGTGGTGACGGCGATTGCGCAGTCGTAGGCGAACCACCCGATCGCGATCAGCATCGTCAGCAGGCCGCCCACGGCCGCTCCCCTCCGTCCGAACACCATTCGAGACTGGACTATCTGCGGAGCCCCGGAGCGAACCCCGGTGACGCTGAGCAGCCCCAGGAACGCCGCCCCGGCCGCCGCCCCGGCGATGAGCACCAGAGCGGCATCCCCGAAGCCCAGCCCCGCGGATGAGATGAGGAGCGCGCCGGCGAACAGGGAGAAGAAGTCCGCGAGCGCCCCGGCCCAGATGAAGAAGAGCTCGCGAGGCCGCCCGTGGCGGCGGTCCGCCGGGACCGGCTCCAGGCCGCGCAGCTCGATGCGGAGGAACTCGTCATCGGTGGTGAGCGCCGATCGCCGGCGGTCAGCTGAGCTGGACCGCGGCCGACCCTCCCGGTGCAGACCTTCCACTCCCATCGTCCCCTACGACCGCGGCACACCCTCGGAGGCTCGGCAGGTCGAGGCTTCCCGACGCTGGTACTAACCAGATCCGGTCATCAGGGTTGGCGATTTGCCTCTCAGCGCCCTGCCGGCGCACCCCTAGCTGGGAGGGACTCTCCCAGAGGCCAGTATACGGGCCATGGTGGGAAGGGAAGCGTGGCCCGCTCGCGGGCCGCGATCGACGGAATCCGATAATTGCCGGATGGCGCCGGACCCTCTCACCTTCACCGCCCACTGGTCGGTGCGCCAGTACGAGGTCGATCACAACGGACACGTCAACAATGCCGTCTACCTCAACTACGCGGAGGAGCTGGCCGCCCGCCACTCTGAGCTGAGCGGCTTCGGCCAGGACTGGTCCGCCCGGCAGGGAGGCAGCTGGGTGATCCGGCGGCAGGAGATCACCTATCTGAGCCCAGCCCACTTCGGTGATGAACTCGAACTCACCGTGCGGGTGGAGTTGGTGCGGGGAGCACGGGGGCAGCGCCGCACCACCATCGTCCAGCAGCGCACCGGGGAACCGGTCGCCGAGATCTTCACCGAGTGGGTCTGGGTGAGGGAGCGCGACGGGCGCCCGGCCCCGGTCCCGAGAGCACTGGTGGAGTTCGCGGCTGGGGCAACTGAGGCTACTCGGAAACGGCGCCAGAGGCGCTAGAGGCAGCCCCGGACAGGGCCTATACTGGCCCCGGCGTGTGAGTTCCTCATCTCGGCAGTGTTGATTGGCGGCCGGAGCCGCGCCGTCGCCCAGCTGACCTGAGCCGGGGTCGGCGGGTGTCCACCGCCGCCCGGGACTCTCGCCCTCCGCTTCTGGGTGGGCGATCCGCATGAATCGGTTCCCAGGGAGACGCATGCCCCAACTCGGTTGGCGCCCCAGTGACCTGACGCTGGTGGTAGGCGCGTCGCTGGCCACCTCCACCACCGGCGGAGTGGCCCTGCTGGCGCTCGCCTTGCGGCTCAGCGCCACCGGCTCCAGCTGGGCGGTCGCCGGCCTCTGGCTGGCCGGCACCGCGCCGGCTGTGCTGCTGGCCCCATTCACCGGTCTCCTCCTCGACCGGGTCGAGACGGTCGGGGTCATGCGTCAGCTGGCGGTCCTGGGGGCGGCCACGGACGTAGGGCTGGCACTGGCCCCCGGGGTGGGCTGGGTACTGGCGCTGGCAGCCGTACTGGGGGCGACGACGGCGGCCAGTGCGCCGGGGATGCTCGCGATCGCGGGATCGCTGGGAGGCGAGCAGGGACCGGCCGCTCGGAACGAGGCGCGCTCCCTCACCAGGATCCAGGCCTCCCAGTGGGCCGGCGCCACCTTGGGCCCGCTCCTCGGCGCCGGTCTGGTCTTGGCCTGGGGTACCCGCACGCCGCTGCTGGTGGATGCCGGCGCCCTTCTCCTTCTGGCCGGGGGGCTGAGGCTGGTGCGGGCCAGAAGACACCCCCAACCCAGGTCGAGGGACGGGAGTTGGGGCGCCGAGCTGGCCGCCGGCGCCAGACTGCTGGTCGACGACGGGATGCTGCGCCGCCTCATGCCGCCGGTGGCGCTGGTGGTGTCCTTTGTCAACGTGGCCGTGGTAGCCGAGGTGTTCCTCGCCACCCGGGCGTTCCACTCCGGACCGCTGGGGTATGGAGCGCTGGTGGCCGCTTGGGGAGGCGGCCTGGTGCTGGGCACCCTTTCGGTTCCGCGGCTCCTGGGAAGGCGCCCCCTGCTGCTCACGGGCCTGGGTGCCGCTCTGGCCGCGGTCGGGCTGGCCGGCGCGGGGATCAGCCCAGGACTGGGGCCGGCGGTCCTGGCCTACCTGGTAGGCGGCTTCGGCAACGGATTGGAGATGAACTCGGCCCGGGTCCTGGTCCAGCGACGGGCCCCCGCCGGCACCCTCGGCCGGGCGTTTGCCGCCTACTTCGCAGTGGGAAGCGGGTCGGCCGCGGTGGGAGCCGTCTGCGGCGGGGCGCTGCTGGGGGCGGTCGGCTCCAGGGGAGCGATGGAGGTGGCCGCGCTGGCGGTGGCTTCGGCGGCGCTTTGGCTGGTGTTCCTGTCGCGATTTGGAGCCGGCGCCGGCGCCCGGCGCGCCCCTACCCGGTAGCGCCCACCGGCGCCCTTGGAGCTGGGGCTTCAGCCGCGCCGGAGCTCGTCTTCCGGCTGCGACCCCAGGCGCCCAGACAGATCGCCGGGCTGAGCCACAGCATCGCCATGGGGTAGCGCAGCGGTCCCCGTCAATTGAGTACCAAGCATGTGTACACGACCTTTGCCATGGCCCAGCAGCGGGCCACCAGCCCAGCCCCGAAACCCAGGCGGGGGCGAGACGGGAGTGGCTGGGCAGGTGGGCCCAGAGTCCCAGGCTCGCTCCGAGCAGGAACCCGGGAGGGGTCAGGAAGGTCCAGCGCGGTCCCGAGAGACTGGGGTCCAAGATGGCGGTCCGCGCCAGGGCGGTTGACCCCGCCACTCGGAGCGAGCTCCCCAGCCAGCCTGCATCGGCCACGGGCAGCACCGGCAGCGCCGCGTCGGGGGATGGCCGTGGGCGGGAAGGCCGGCACGGGTGCCCCAAGTCTCGTCCAGCCTCAGCGCGGAGAAGCCTCTGGCTCCGGAGGATAACCGGCATCGTTCCGAAATGGACCCAGTTCCAGGGGCGTGGCCGCGGACGGGCTCAGCTCGCCCGCTGCTGGCGCGCGCGACGCCTGGCCGTCACCGAACCGCGGGGGCCAACCGGCGTCACAGCACCGTCCGTTGCGGCGGCCCTGGGATGGCGCCCGGCAGCGATCAGGGAATGGGAGCGATCCGCCAGCCGGGCCTCCTCCTCGGCGGCGATCAACCGCTCCAGATCCGGCGGCGCCAGGGGCTCGGCGAAGAAGAAGCCCTGCAGCATCGGGTCGCTGCTGATCTCCTCCAGCAGGGCGACCTGCTCGGCGGTCTCCACCCCCTCAACCACCACCGCCAGGGAGAGCGCCCGGCCCAGCTTGACCACGCTCTCGGCCACGGCGGCACCGGCGGGCCCATCGGTGAGCTTCTCCATGAAGGACCGATCGATCTTGAGCTCGTCGACAGGAAGGTGCTGGAGCTGGGCCAGGGAGGATTGGCCGGTGCCGAAGTCGTCGATGGACACCCTCACCCCCAGCAGCCGCAGCGCCGCCAGCTGGGCCGAGGCCTGCTTGACGTCCTTGACGATGGTGCTCTCCGTGACCTCGAGGATCAGCTGGCTGGGGTTGAGCCCGGAGACACTCATCGCGCCCTGGACGTCGTGGGCCAGGTCGGTTTGCTGCAGTTGGCGTGCCGACACGTTGACCGACAGCCGCAGATCCTTCATGTGCGGGTAGCTCCGGCACCACATGCTCACCTGGCGGCAGGACTCGTCGAGCACCCATCTACCGATCGGGACGATCAGACCCGTGGCTTCCGCGATCTCGATGAAGTCGTCGGGCGGCACCACCAGGTCCCGGTCGGGATCCTTCCAGCGCAGGAGGGCCTCCACCCCCACCAGCCGGTGCTGGACTCCGTTGAGAATGGGCTGGTAGTGGAGCCGCAGCTCGCCCCGCTCCAGAGCGTGACGGAGCCCGGTTGCCACGTGCATCCGTTGGACTGCCTGCTCATGGAGGTGGGGGTGGAACGCCACGACCCGGCCCTTGCCCTGGGCCTTGGCCTGGTACACGGCGATGTCGGCATCGCGGAGGACCGCCGCCGCGTCCGCAGTGGCGTACCTGGTGGTGATCAGGCCAATGCTGGCGCTCACGATCACCTCCGCAGTCTCGGGAATCTCGATGGGCCGGTCCAGGGCCTCCCCCACCCTGGCTGCGATCTCCTCGATCACCCGTGGTCCGGCCACCTTCTCGACCAGGATGGCGAACTCGTCCCCGCCCATCCTGGCGAAGGTGTCCGCCGGGCGCAGGCACTGCTCGATCCTGCGGCTGACTTCCAGCAGCACGGCATCACCGGTGGCATGGCCGTAGCTGTCGTTGATTGCCTTGAAGTCGTCCAGGTCGATCGAGAGCAGCCCCAGGACCGAGCGGCCGTCGCGGCGCGTCCGCAGGGCGTGCTCCAGCCGGTCCCGGAGCAGGGCCCGGTTGGCAAGCCCGGTGAGCGGGTCATGGAGCGCCTGATGGCGGAGCTGGTCCTCCAGCGCCCGCCGTTCGGTGATATCGCGGCCGTTGATCACCACCGCCCGGACGTAGGGGTCGTGGAGCAGGTTGGTGAGGTAGGCATCGATGCTCCTCCAGCTCCCATCGTGGTGCACGACCCGGCACTCAACGGCCCTGACGTGGCCGCGCTGCTGGCGGGTCTCCTCCAGCGCTGCCAGTACCCGCTCGAGATCGTCGGGATGCACCAGCGTCGCCAGACTGAGCGGGCGCTGCGAGCGGCGCTTCCCCCCCAGGAGCGCTTCCACCGACGGACTCACGTAGGTGAACTCCTGGTTGTCCCCGATGGCCAGGACGAGGTCTGAGGAGTTCTGGACCAACGAGCGGAATCGCCCCTCCCTGCCGCGCAGATCCTCGGACAACGCCGCCCGGCTGAGGGCGAGGGAGCACTCGTCGGCCACGATCTCCATGACCTCCTGCTGGTCCCGCTGCAGCCGCTCGGCGGTGGCGATGGCGAACCCTCCGCTGGGTTGGCCCTCGCTCAGCAGCGGTATCACCTGGAGCTGGGGCAGCTCCGGGGCCAGCCGCAGCGTTCGCCGCAGATCGAGCTCGGTGCTGGGATTGCCATCGAGCGGCCGCACCCCCAGCATGGCCTCCACCCCCTCCATGGAGAGCGAGCTGGCCTCCACCCGGGTCTCGCGGGTGGCCCCGTCCGCGGACCGGTCTGTGGAGATGACCCGCAGCTTGGGCCCATCGAGCATCGCCAGCGAGACCTGAACTCGGCCGGCATCCCCGACCAGCTCCGCCGCCATCCGGCGAACCGCTCGGTACACGGCGGTGGGAGTGCCTGCGGCCACCAGCTCGATGGCCGCCTGGCGCAGGCTCCTCTCCCGACGCTGGGCCAGCTGGCGGCGGGCGACGGCGGTTCGCATCACCTGTACGACCGCCGCCGCCATGGCCAGGGCCAGGCTGCCGACGACGGCGTGTTCCAGGGACACTGTGGCGTGATCGTGGTCGGCGACCACCACCAGGGCGGAGATGTTGACGGTGATGAAGCCAACCACCACCGCGATCGAGCCCTTCGGGGTGGCATAGAAGGCCCGGAGGTAGACGGCTGCGGAGAGCACCGCCAGCGATCCCTCCCAGTTGCCAGCCCCCACCCCGGCCACGAACAGTGCCACCAGCGCCAGCAGGTCCTTCCAGAAGGGAAACCGGCCCTCACGGTAGCCCGAGGCCAGCCACCAGGCCAGCCAGCCGATGGCGACCAAGGCGCAGGCGCGCGCGCGGGGGTCGGCCCCGGAGAAGACTCCGATGATCACGGCGGCGAGCGCCAGCCCGACGAGGGCGAGCCCGAGCAGCATCCACTGCACAGCCGCCAGGAGCGCCGGCGGCGGCCCGAACCGTCCGCGCCACGGCTGGGACGTCGGGCTGGCTGTGGGCATCCGTCTCCCGGTGGGCGCGCGGGCTGAGCCGTGCGATAGACAGGTTCACGGTCGACTGTGGTGGCAACCCTCACCAGGGCCTGCTACGAGCCGGTGAAGGTTGTGGTGCAAGCCTTGACGGCATGCAACGGCGACCGTCCAGCTGGACGCCGCCGCTGGCGGTCGGCTCAGATCGGGGAAAGCCCCAGCCGGGGCCGGTTCACCACGCGTAGGCCTCGGGGGCGGCGCCGCCCGGCCCGGGGAAGAGCTGGTCGAGCCGGTCGAGATCCCGCTTTCGGAGCCGGATCTCGGTGGCCCGGATCGCGCCCTCGAGCTGCTCCACGGTCCGGGGTCCGATGATCGGCGCCGCCACTCCCTCCTGGTGCAGCAACCAGGCCAGGCCCACGCCGGCCGGAGCCTCGCCCAGCTCCGAGCACAGCGACTCATAGTCTTCGAGCTGCTGGCGGTGACGCTCGACCCGGGCCCGGTTGTGGGGCTCGGAGCGGCGGCCCTCACCCAATTCTCGCAGAGCTCCTCCCAGGATTCCAGATGCCAAAGGGCTCCAAGGGATCAGCCCCAGGCCGTAGTCGCGGCAGGCTGGCAGAACCTCCAACTCCACCTCGCGGCGAAGCAGGTTGTAGATCGACTGCTCGCTGATCAGCCCCAGATAGTGACGGTCGCGCGCCCGCTCCTGGGCCTTGGCTATGTGCCAGCCGGCGAAGTTGGAGGAGCCCGCGTAGATCACCTTGCCCTGCTGGCGCAGCGTCTCGAAGGCCTCCCAGACCTCCTCCCAGGGGGTCTCCCGGTCGACGTGGTGCATCTGGTAGAGGTCGATGTGGTCGGTCTGGAGCCGGGTCAGCGAGGCCTCGCAGGCCAGGCGGATGTTGCGAGCTGAGAGGCGCCCGTCGTTGGGCCAGCCGCTGGTCTCTCCGTAGAGCTTGGTGGCGAGAACCACCTTGTGGCGGCGCTCTCCGCCCCGGGCGAACCAGCGCCCGAGAATCTCCTCGGTGAGCCCCATCCGGACTGAGCGGCCGTACACGTTGGCGCTGTCGAAGAAGTTGATCCCCAGCTCCAGGGCTCGGTCCATGATCCGGTGGGCCTCCGCCTCGGAGGTGATGGGACCGAAGTTCATGGTGCCGAGGCAGAGCTGGCTGACCATCAGCCCTGACCTACCCAGATGGACGTACTTCACGGTGGCTCAACCCTCCCGCTGAACTGGTGTCAGGCCCAGCCGCTCCGGCGACTGGGACCAGCTTCCGATTATCGGGTCAGGAGCGCTAGTCCTTGGGCGCTGAAGTCACCACCGGCGGCCGCTCCCCCCCGGCCGGGGAACCCACCCGACCCAGGCTGAGAAAGCCGGCGAACATGGCTGCCATCCCGACCGCCTCGGCGACGCCGAGCTCGGTGAGGCTGCCACCCACGGTCTTGGCGGCGGAGAATCCGGCGGCCACGATCAGGGCTCCCACGGTCAGCAGCACGCTGCAGACGACCCGGTCGGCACCGGCCCGAGACTGCATGAATCGGAAGGCCGAGTAGGCTGAGCCGCCGACCAGGACCACCGTGCCCACGATGTTGAATGAGACCGCCGCCACGAAGAGCGGCGTCCCGTGCCCGGCCAGCGCCCCGCCCAGGATCCCTCGGCTGGTGGCCAGCTTGGCGGAGTCGACCGGCACCAACGCGGCATCCACCGCGAGGACCAGGGTGAGAGCTACCAGGACTGCGCCGCAGGCCCGGCCCACTCGGACCGGCCCCAGCAGGAAGACCGTCCCCAGGGCGAGGTAGATCACTCCGAGCACCCCACCGAGGAGGTAGAAGGCCCGGAAGAGCGGCACCGAGAAGCCGAAGGCCTCGCCCAGAGCCTGGGTCAGGGCGGCTGCCGAGAAGATCGCCAGCCCTGTGCCCCAGGCGGCGAAGGCAGGCTTCCGAGTGCGCCACCAGCGCCGCCACACCACCACCGAGAAGGCCGCCCCCAGAACGCAGGCCAGCACCGCGGCGCCCATGACCTTCCTCACTCGCTATCCCGCCGCCTGCCGTCGCCCGCGGAGCCTATCATCCACCCGCGGCTCACGGGCCCCACGCATAATGCGCGCGTGCGCTTCATCGATCTGGACGGCCAACAGCTGTCCGTGGTGGGCCTGGGCTGCTGGCAGTTCGGCGCCAAGGAGTGGGGCTACGGCAGCGAGTACTCCCTGGAGGACTCCCTGGCGGTGCTGCGCCGGGCGCTGGAGCTCGGGGTGACCGTTTTCGACACCGCCGAGCTGTATGGATCGGGCCGCAGTGAGACCCTGGTCGGGGACGCCCTGCACGACTGGGACCGGGACCGCTTCCTGGCTACCAAATTCCTGCCCATCGTGCCGCTGCCCAACGTGATGGTCGCCCACTGCGAACGCAGCCTGGAGCGGCTCCAGGTGCCGCTGGTGGACCTCTACCAGATTCACTGGCCCAACCCGGCGGTGCCGCTGAGCCGGCAGATGGAGGGGATGCGTCGAATCCTCGCCTCGGGCTGGAGCCGGCACGCCGGGGTCAGCAACTTCTCGCTCAAGGGCTGGATCTCAGCCGAGCGCTGTCTGGGCCAGGCCGTGATCTCCAACCAGGTTCGCTACAACCTGCTGCAGCGCAAGCCCGAGGAGGGGCTCCTCGACTACGCCCAGCAGCACTCGCGACTGGTCTTCGCCTACAGTCCGCTGGCTCAGGGCATCCTCAGCGGCCGCTATCACTCCGGCAACGCCCCCCGCGACCTGCGCCGGGCCAACACCATGTTCACCGACATCGCGCTCGACGCCGCCGAGCCGGTGCTGAAGCTGCTGCTCGAGGTGGCCGATGCACACCACTGCACCTCCTCCCAGGCGGCCCTTGCCTACGTCATCTCCCACCCCCGGGTGATCGCCATACCCGGGGCTAAGTCCGTCGCCCAGCTGGAGTCCAACGTCGAGGCGGCGCAGATCGAGCTGGGGGACGACGAAGTGCTGGCGCTGCGCCGGGTCGCCGACCTTTTCCAGTACTCATGGGCCCGGGCCGCCACCCAGGTCGCCGGCCGCTTGCTGGGTTCGCGCATCCGCGGCAAGGCCGCTTAGGAGAGTTCCGAAGGGCTCTCCTCCGGGCCGCCGACGGCCCAGCGCTCCAGTTGCCTGCGCGCGACCACCAGACCCACAACCAGCAGCACCAGCAGGACGATCCCAGCCACCGCGCCAGCTCCCCTCACGGTGCCCCCGAGACGGTTGTAGGCCTTGCCCAGCTCGAAGCCCAGGAGTCCATAGGCGGTGGCCCAGGCGGCCCCGCCCAGAGCGTTGAAGAGCAGGAACTGGTGGTAGGGCATCTCGGCGGCGCCCGCCACCAGGGCCCCGAAGGTGCGCAGAACGGCGATGAAACGGGCCACCAGCACCGCCAGCGAGCCGCGGCGCACGAAGAACCGGTGCAGCAGCGTCAGCCGGCGTGCGTCGAGCCCCAGCCGGCCGCCGAAACGCTCCAGCAGCTCATGGCCGACGAGCCGACCGATGGCGTAGCCGAAGTTGTCACCCAGGATCGCTCCGGCCGCGGCGGCCACCACCACCCCCTCCAGGCTGAGCCTCCCCGTGGTGGCGGAGTAGACCGCCGCGGCGAGCAGGATGGCCTCCCCCGGGAAGGGAATCCCCGTGCTCTCGACCAGAGGGCCGGCGAAGACCGCGGCGTACCCATAGGCATGGAGCAGGTGCTCAGGATTGAGGTCGAGGCTCACCTTAGTCCGCGGGCCCCAGGGGCAGCTCAGGTTCACCGGGTGCCCGGGGGCGCTCCGCCACCCGGTCATCCTGAGAAGAGGGCAGGCCCAACTCGAGGAGCTCGGCCATCTGGAGGCCGTTGAGCACCGCGTAGTTGGACCGGTTGTTGTTGAAGAGAAGGTGCAGCTCCTCGGCATCGGCGCTGAGCCGGCCGATGTCCGACCGCCACTCACCGAGCTCCTCCCTGGTGTAGAGGTAGTTGAAGCGGTCCCTCGAGCTCTCGCCGCGGAGGTACCAGCTCCCCCGATTGCGGCCATGGAAGCGGACCACGGCCAGCCGCCGGTCGGTGACCTCGACCAGGCGGGGGAAAGAGCCCGAGCCGAGCTGGGGCTCATCGACGACGCACACCGAGATCCGGGACTCGCTGAGCAGGTCGCAGAGCTGGCCCCAGCGCTCCGGGTCGGCCCAGCTGCGATTGCGCAGCTCCACGATCAGGAGCTCCTCGGGGTGACGCTCGCGGAGCCGGGCCAGCCGGTCCAAATTGAGCGGGGAGGCTCCGAACCAGGGCGGGAACTGGAAGTGAAGCGCCCGCAGCTTGCCGCTCGCGCGGAGCGGCGAGAGGCAGGCGTCGAAGTCTGCCAGCTCCCCATCGGTCGGCTCTCGAGGCCGGCCACCCTCGCGCTCGTGATAGGTCATCGATCGGTATGCCTTGACGTTGAAGAGGAAGCCCTCGGGAGTGACCTCCGCCCACGCCGCGGTGCGCTGGGGCGGGGGGATTCCGTAGTAGGTGCTGTCCACCTCCACCAGGGGGAAGAATCGGGCGTAGTAGGCGAGCCGCTCTCCGGCCGGAAGTCCCGGCGGATAGAAGTGCTGGTGGTCACTCCAGTTGCAGGTGCCCACGAGGATCCGGCCCGCCATCGGCCCATGCTCGCAGGTCGGGGGTGGCGACTCGGTATCTTGGTGGGTGATGGCCGCAGAGCTCAGCGCCACCCAGGTGGAGTTCCTTCGCGAGAAGCACATCGCCCACGTGGTGACGTTGCTCCATGACGGCTCCCCCCACGTGACCCCGATCTGGGTCGACACCGATGGGAAGGTGGTCTTGATCAACACCGCCCGGGGCCGGGTCAAGGAGCGCAACCTGGCCCGCGATCCGCGGGTGGCCATCTCGATCGCCGACGAGTCCGACATCTACCGCTGGCTGGCGATCCGGGGGCGGGCCCAACTGGTCGATGGGGGAGCCACCGAGCTGATCAACGCGCTCAACCAGAAGTACACCGGCAACCCCGACTACCCGTTGCCGCTCGGTGAGAAGCGCGTCACCGTGCGCATCATCCCGGAGCGAATCAGCGGCACCGTCCTCTAGGACGGCTGTCCCAGGGTCCTTGCCGCCCCCGCCGGTGACAACGCCGCTCCCTTGCTGAGACCCTCCCTCCGCTGAGAGGAACCCGGCAGGGGCGATCCCCGGCGGCCGGGCCCGGAGCCGGACCGGGGCCGGAGTCCCCGATACGGGAAGCAGCTACGATGAGGTCCGGTCCAGCCGAAAGGGCTCGGCAATCGGGAGGACATTGTGGCGGAGCAGAATCCCGTCGATCTCAACTTCGTGATCTCGACCGTGAACGGATCGGGCAGCCAGTCGGCCAACCTGGTGCTGACCCGAGCGGTGTTTGCCATGGGCATCCCAGTCGCTCCCAAGAGCCTCTTCCCCTCCAACATCGAGGGCCTCCCCACCTGGTTCTACCTCCGAGCCAACTCCGCTGGCCACCGCGCTGGCCGCCGCCGCGCCGACCTCCTGGTGGCGCTGAACCGGGCGACCTTCGTGGCCGACGTCGCCCAGCTGGAGCCGGGTGGGGTGCTGGTGTTCGAGGAGGCCTTCGGGACCCCGGAGGCGGCGGAGGGCGCACCCCGTCACCTTTACCCGGTGCCCTTCGCCCGGCTCGCCAAGGAGTCGGTCCCCAACCCCGACCTCCGCAAGTACCTGACCAACATGATCTACGTGGGGGTGGCGGCCGAGATCTTGGGGATCCCGCGTGCGGCCCTGGAGAAGGCGCTGGCCCACCAATTCCGGGGCAAGCCCCGGTCCATCCCTGCCAACCGCGACGCCATCGAGCTCGGCCGCGAGTACTTCCGGACGCACCTGACCCGCACCGACGATCTCCGCCTGCTGCCCGGGGAGGGGACCCGCGGGCAACTCCTCTTGGGCGGCAATGAGGCCGCCGCCCTGGGGGCGATCATGGGTGGCTGCAGCGTGCTGGCCTGGTACCCGATCACGCCCAGTTCCTCTCTGGCCGAGTACCTCATCGCCTTCTCCGACCGCTATCGCACCGACCCTGAGACCGGGGAGCGACGGGTCGCCACCATTCAAGCCGAGGACGAACTCAGTGCCGCCGGGATGGTGCTCGGAGCCGGTTGGGCCGGAGCCCGGGCGATGACCACCACTTCCAGCCCGGGGATCTCCCTGATGGCGGAGTTCGTGGGGCTCGGCTACTACGCCGAGGTCCCCGGCGTCTTCGTCGATGTCCAGCGCCTGGGGCCCTCCACCGGACTTCCCACCAGGACCAGTCAGGGCGACCTCAGCTTCACCTACACGCTCTCCCACGGAGACACCCGTCATCCGGTGCTCCTCCCCGGCACGGTCCGAGAGTGCTACGAGTTCATGCAACGCGCCTTCGACCTGGCCGACCAGCTTCAGACCCCGGTCTTCCTCCTCTCCGATCTGGACCTGGGGATGAACCTCTGGATGACCGATCCGCTCGTCTACCCGGAGCGGCCCTTCGAACGCGGCAAGGTGCTCCACAAGGCCGACCTGGACCGCCTGAAGCGGTTCGAGCGCTACCGGGACGTGGACGGTGACGGCATCACCTGGAGAACTCTGCCCGGCACGGAACACCCGCTGGCCGCCTACTTCGCCCGAGGCTCCGGCCACGACGAGGCGGCCCAGTACACCGAGAGCGCGGAGACCTACACCCGCGTCATGGACCGGCTGGCCCGCAAGCTGGAGAACGCCAAGGTGCTACTTCCGGAGCCGCAGCTGCAGGAGTCCGGGCAGGCGCTGGCGATCCTTGCCTACGGAAGCTCCCACCACGCCGTGGCCGAGGCCCGCCAGCTGCTGGCCGGCGAGGGACTACCGACGGACTACCTGCGGCTGCGAGCGCTCCCCACCGTCCCGGAGGTGGCAGAGTTCGTCGCTCGCCACCGGCGCACCTACGTGGTGGAGCAGAACCGCGACGGGCAGATGGCCACGCTGCTCAAACTTGACATCAAGCCGGAACTGACGCCGCGATTGCGGTCGATCTGCCATATCCATG
>PLTL01000221.1 GCA_003164475.1 Candidatus Dormiibacterota bacterium
GGAAGTGGTTGGGATAGAAAGGTTCCCGGGCCGTCCCCGTGTAGTTCTGCCAGCAGCATTTGGCCTGACGACCGAGCCACCCTGGCGTGGGCAGGCTGGGCCAGCTTGGCGCGCTGTCGCTATTGCCGGAGCGAACTGCGCGCAACCCCCAAACGACGCGTCTGGGCGTAGGCGACGTCGCGCCGACCAACCATTCACTGCCTTGAGACTTGACATAATGTTGTAGAAATACAACAATACCTCCGATGGTAGTGAAGCGCGATCGCGAAAGCCCATCGGATGGGGGAGGGCCGCCTCGCCTGCACAACCGGATCGCCGTGCTCCGCCTCGAGCGCGCCCTCTCGCGCCAGGCCCTCGCCGACCTGGTCGGGGTCAACCACCAGACAATCGGCTACCTGGAGCGGGGTGACTACAACCCCAGCCTCGAGCTCGCCTTCCGGCTCAGCGAGGTGTTCAGTCTGCCAATCGAAGCGATCTTCTCGCGCACCCCGCTCCGCCCCATGAGCGAGGAGCTGTACGGGCGGCAGCGCCAGACGGACGCCCTGCCGCCTGCTTCGGCCTCCACCCCGGACGAAACCGTGGAAGGAGACCACCCGTGATCGCAACCCCGGTCCGTGAACCTCGCCGCCGTCGGCTCGTCGGCAAACGCCCGGGCCCCGTCGGGGTGCTGCTGGCGCTCGCCATCGCCCTTCTCGTGCTGGCGCTCGTCCCCCTCGGCGCCGCCGGCGCGAGCGTCATCCCGTCGATCCTGCCAACGCTCGGCTACCTCATGCTGCTGTTGGTCACCTGGGGGGTGGTGGCGAGCGTCCGGAAGGAGCCGGGCAGCTGGCTGGGCCGGCGCGCCGTCCGCCGTGGCGTGGTCGCGGCCATCGCGGCCGACTGCGTGGGTGTCGTTGCCACCTCGTCCCCTGGGGCCCAGCTCGGCTCCGCAACTGTCCTCCTGCTGCTCTTCCTCGTGCTCCTCAACATCGCCCTGGGGCGAGCGACGGAGCGGATGGCCACCGCACCGGACGGCTCGGTCGATGAGCGCCAGGAGGCTCTCCGCAACCGCGCCCACCGCCTCGCCTATCCGGTCTTCGCCGTCATCGTCGGGGTGCTCCTACTCGCGGACGTGGTCTCGACACAGAGCAGGACGTGGACGGAGCACGCACTCGGAAGCGGCGGGTTCTTCGTCTTCCTGGAGCTCCTCTTCGTCCTTCCCGGCATGGTGCTGGCCGTCATCGAGCCGGCGCCCCTTCCGCCCGAGCCCGCCGCGCCGGCACTGCCCCGCACCACCAGCGTACACGCCCGTGTCGCGGCCGTTCTGGTCGTGATGGTGTTCGTCCTCCCCTTCTTGGCGTCGGTCGGCGTCATGGTGCTTCCCCTGCACAACTCGGCGGTGTCAAACATCTCCCCGCCCGCGTCCCCCACGCCCGGCGCTCAGCGGGTTACGTCGCCTACATGCGGCAACTTCTTCACCACGGTGTATGCGGGATGGGGCGTATCCGCCGAACTGCCCGTTTTCGCAAACGCGTGCTGGAATGGCCACCGAGCTTTCGAGCCGTCCGGGAGCAGCGGTACCTACTCCGGGGATTGCTGGTCGACTTCCGTGCTGGTCGCCGTCACGGCCGCGCAGTGCGCCCCGACCACCGCCACCGGCATCGACGGCACATACACCCTGACCTGGGAGGCCACCGTCTCCCCTGATCTGCTGCCCTTCCTCAGCCGGCGCGTCGAGGTTCAGGTCATCGTCGACAAGAACGGGCACGTGGAGATCCCCACATGACCGGCACCATGCGCCGGGTCGCGGTGACAGCGGTCGCAGCCCTCACCGCACTGCTAGCGTCGGCGCTGCCCCTGCACGGCTTCGGCATCGTCGTGGTCGTGGCCCTCGCCGGGCTCGACATCCTCCTGCTGCAGGCCACGGGATGGCTCGCCTTCCGGCGCGGCCCGGGACTCGACGAGCGGCAGACCGCCGTCCGGGACCTCGCCTACCGGCGCGGCTTCCGCTGGATCGGGCCGGCCGTCTTGCTGCTGTGGCTCGTCTGGTTCCTCTCGTACGTGGCGGTGATGGCCGGCTCATCCGTGTCGGCTGGCGACGCGATCGACGGCGGGATCGCCGGACGGGTCCTGGTGGTGATGGCCGAACTGGTGATCATGATGCCGACATGCGTGGTCGCCTGGCGGGAGGACGGCGGGTCGGAGGCTGAGGGGGTCGCCGCCGGCTGGGAGCAGGAGCATCACTGGCGGTGGGCAGCGTGGCTGCTGCTCCCCGCCACCATCGCCGCCTGGCTGGTCGTCGTCAGCTGGGTTCCCTCGCAGTCCGTACCGCATGGCTCTATCTCGGTAAGCGACGGCGGAGGCTCCAACTGGACGTGCCACGAGTTCGGCGGAGGCACCATGGTCGGCGCCGAGTTCGGCGCCACCGTGGGGCTCCGCGCCTACGTCTGTTGGAACGGCGCCGACGCTTTTGTCTGGGGCGACCCCAACCTCCCGCTGCCTCCCAGCCTCAACGGTGACTTCAAGCCGTTCACCGCCCATGACTTCGATGCCGCCCAGACGCTCGAGACCGGCTGCGGGATGGACAACCTGAGCGACTTCGCCGCCGTGGGCCCGACCACCTGCACCGAACGCATCGACAGCGACGGCACCATGCACTACACGGTTAGCGCGCGGGTGTCCCCGCTCCCCTTCGGCATCGCCGCTCGCGAGGTGAGCGTCGTCCTGATGGTGACCCGGACCGGGAAAGTCCTCGAGCAACCCTGAACAGCCGGCCCCGCCCGCATCTCCCCGCGGTCACGGGACCGGCGGGTCTCCCCTGGCGTCACGCGACGGCGCGCTTGAGTGGGCCCGACCCGGTAAGACGGACCACCGTGCTGTGGGGGCAACGAGTGCGGTGTAACGCGTGTGATGGGTATGCTGCTATCGCGCCCAACCTGCTCGTCTCGTCGCCTGCCAGTACCCCCTGCAGGACTCGAACCTGCGACCTGCGCGCTTAGAAGGCGGCGGGCCTATTGATTAGGCGGTCGCTTAGTACCTCGCGAATTCAG
>PLTL01000123.1 GCA_003164475.1 Candidatus Dormiibacterota bacterium
AAATGAGAGCCGCTCCACCGCTAGCTTCTCGAGCGACCCAAGGACCGGACCCAGAGCCGCCGTAACGCCGCCCTGCGCGCCCTCGCCGAGGCCAGCGAGCCATGAGCCCTGCTGGGCACCCTGCAGGAAGACCACATCCTCGAGGTCTTTCATCTCCGGCGATGTGTCGGTCGGATCCTTATGCTGGGCATAGGCGAGCCACCCCCTAGCGATCGCCCCGCCCATGGAGTTGGCCACCACGACGTTTGCCTGCTTGCTCTGGACAAACTGGTCGAGTGCCTGGGCATCGAGAGCAAGGGCGCTCTCACTATCGCAGAACGACGAACTCTCCTCACCGAGAACAGACCCCACCGGATTGAGGTAGAGGTTGGAGGTGGGATAGGTGACGGGCGCAGGCATTACTCCGCAATCCGCGTTCGCGGTGCCGATGGCGCTGTAGCCGAGGTCCTGGTAATAGGGAAAGACGCTGAGGTTGCTGTTCCCGGCAAGCGGCTCGAGTAACTCCCCCCAGTTCGAGGCGTCGCCTGAAGACGCAGCGTTCTGGAGCGCTCTGAAATTGCCGTTGATGCCATGGACGAAAACCACGCTGCTCAGGTTCGCTCCGACGGGAAACGTCTGAACAGGAGCCTGCACAGCGAACCCGAGATCACTGGGTGGTGAGAATGTGGCAACCCCGGGGACTTTGGACTCGGACGCCCAGATCGATCCGTTGGATGCGCCGGTCAGATATTCGGGGAGGGCATTCGCCGTCGGTAGCGGATACTCACCGACGTAATCGCCAAGGGTCACCCCGCCCACCGAGTCGTTGTTTGGGTCGGTGAACCAGAGTGCGCCGTCCACGGGACCCGGGCTGAGAGACGCGGCGGAGTAGGAGCCAAGCGAGTACTGCTGTAGCGTATGCCCATCGGTGCTTATCGAGCCGACATAGGATGACGGCTCCGCCCCAGACGTGGAACTTCGCACCCAGTAGTTGTCCACCTCTGTGAACCAGATGGCGCTATCGGGTCCGACCGCGAGCTCGGCGGGGACACCCACGGTGCTGCTGATCATGTACTCCGTGACGGCCCCCGAGGGAGTGATACGATCGNNGAGGACGATCCCCTCCGGATCCGCACCTGACTGAACCGTGCCGCCTCGCGTGAGTTCAGTCAGGGTAACGGCGCCCGACATGGTGATCTCACCAATGCATCCGGTCGACCAGGAGCCGCTGTCGTCGAACAAGTCCTCGTACATCGTGAACCACATGTTCCCATTCGGACCAGCGATGATCTCCCAAGGCGACCCAGAACAGGTGAGCGAGGTGCTGGACGGGACTTGGTACTCCTGCACTTGGCCGCTGCTGCTCACGGCGCCAATGCCACCGTCAGCGCTGTCCGTGAACCACATGCGACCATCCGGACCGAGTGCGAGCGAGTGGGGAGAGCTGGTCGTGAGATACGAATCGGTATTCCATGAGGGGAGCGGAACGGTGATGTAGGTGATCGACCCCCCCGGGGTCACCACTCCCAGCTCGCCGCTCCCACTGAGAGCCACCCACATGTCCCCATCGGGACCCTGCGCGATGCCCTCCGCCTCGCTGAGCGTCGAGGAGAACGGGTACTCGGTAATCCCGGGGGCGTCGGTGAGCCGCGCGTGGATGGGCGCGCTGGTGCCGGGTCCCCTGACCCCGGCCAGCACGAGCCCAGCACAGAACAGAAGGCCGACAACTGCCGCAATCCGTCTGGCGCTCACGACGCCCCCTCCTCGATCCTGCGACGAGCGACGCCCACCTCCAAGATGGACCGCGCACCCTAGCCGGGTCGGGGCGGGACAGTATCAGGCGGCCAGCGGCTGCGTCAATGGACCATGGACCCTGCTGTTGGGTCCCTTGGTCCTGGGCGACGCGGGCCGTACTCCCTCACCCCAGCCCACCCTGCGCCCACGAACGCCCATGACGCTCTAACCAGGCTCCCCGACGACGACACCCGGCCGTGCCGAGCTTGAACCGGACGCGTGCCCTTACCGACCTCCGCATCGCGGTGAGCCGCCGCCCCGTCAGGGGCGCATCGAACCCCGCCCGACGACGCGCGCCCAACGCATAGACTTCTGTCCCATAATCATGGTTCCAACTGCGCCTCTCGGCGCACACGCACCGCTCCAGCCACGCACATCCTCTCCTCCCCTCGTCCGTTTCCTCGGGTTTGGCGCGGTGGGACTGGTCGTCTTCCTGGCGGGCGAGGCGCTCCTGTACATCCTGGTGCAGATACTGCATGTAGAGCCGCATCTCGCCTACTTCTTGCAGGCGGTGTTGAGCATCGAGGCCAGCTTCTGGCTCAACCGCACCGTCAACTGGTGGGATCGCTGCGGCTCGGTTCGCAATCAGCTGGTCACCTTTCACATGGCCAAGGTGGGAACCGTCGTCGTCAATCAGGCCCTATTCGCCGGCCTCCTGGCCGTGCACGTGGAGTACCTCCTCGCCATGGTGGTGTGCACGGCTCTCATCACCGGGGTCAACTGCGTGGCGAACGACCGCCTGGTGTTCCGAGAGCTTGCTGGTCATCTCTAATCCCGAATCCACCGATGAGGTAGGTGTCCGGACGCAAAGACAGGCGACCAAT
>PLTL01000340.1 GCA_003164475.1 Candidatus Dormiibacterota bacterium
GGCGCTGCCCGCCGGTGAGGTGGCGGAGATGGAGCTGGCGCTGTTCACCGTGAAGCTGGTGGCCGGGTTGCTGCCAAAGTCCACCACCTCGGCCCCGGAGAGGTTGGCGCCCGAGATCACCACCTGCGTGGCCCCCGCGATCGGGCCCTGCGCCGGCGTGACCGAGGTCACCACCGGCAGGTTCTGCAGTGTCCAGGAGATCGTGGTCACCGACGGGATGGCGGGGTTCTGTGCGGTGTCAGCCTGAAGATCGCTCCAGGCGCCATTGGGACTCAGCGTCCCCGACTCAACCTCGGTCATCACCCCGGAGAAGCTGATCGCGCCGTCGCCGTTCGCAACCGCCGACTGGCTCAGCTCCTGCCACTCGGTGGCCATGGAGGAGAAGTAGATCTCCGGCTCGGCGCAGGCGGCTGCCATCCCCCAGGAGACCTCGTAGACCTGTTGGCCCGTCCAACCGTCCTCGGGGACGCTCCAGTCCCCTCCCAGGATGTCGTCGCCGTAGTCGGCGAGGTAGCCGCCCTGGCCGAGGGGGCAGGCCGCGTGGGCCGGCGAGGCGGAGTCGTAGCCCTGGACCCAGGCCACGGTGGGAGCGCCCGAGGACCAGTCGTTGCCGGAGGCCTCCTCCATGTCGTCGGCGCCCCAGATCGTGAGTGGGGCGGCCAGGCCCGACGTCGAGACTGCCCCCACCAGGCTCTGGTACCAGGACTGGCCGGAGGAGGCCATCTCGGAGTTGGTCAAGGCGTAGTTGGCGTCCACGCCGTTGTAGCTGTTGCTGGTGCCCAGGGCCAGCGTCAGGTTGATGGTGGTGGTCTGGTTCTGGGACTCGTACCCGCTGATCCAGTTCTCAACCAGCGGCATCAGCGATGCCGCCGGGATGCAGGTGGGCTGGAAGAACATCTCCACCCCGTACACCGAAGGAGCGCTGGGAACGTAGCAGGGGGCTCCGAAGTCCAGCACCACCAGGCCGTTCTGAGAGGGCGGGTGGGCGGAGGCGCCCTGCTCGTAGAGAGGGCAGCTGCCACTGGGGCTGGAGTCGCACTTGGAGTAGTAGGAGTAGTACTCGTAGTAGGACGGCGTCACCGAGGGGGCCAGGGGGGCCGCGGTCTCGATGACGTCGGAGAGCAGGGCGGAGGTCGAACCGGAGGACTTGGGCGCGGTCACCGTCGGGGTCGCGGATGCGTCCTTCCTGGCCGACAGCGAGCATTCGCCTGACCAGCTGGCCGAGACCGTTCCGGAGATCAGGTCGACGGAGCGGTACTTTCCCCGGGCGTCCCTGAGGCAGGCGCTCTGCTTGTTCAGCTCGGTGACCTGAAGGGCCCCCGAGCCGGGCAGACGGATCAGGTTCTGTCCCTGCCCCTGGATGACCACGATCGCTCCCTCCTGCGAGTCTCCCGGCACCGACCCGACCAGGAGGGCCGAGGTGGCGCCGGTGAGCCAACAGCTCCGGGGGTCCAGCAGGGCGCTGCTGACCGGGAGGTCGTAGCAGGACATCTGGGTCGCTCTGGCCGAGCTTGCGACCGGGCGCGGCTTGGCCGGGGCCGCGCTGGCCGAGTGGACGGTGGACCTGCCGGACCCGACCAGGCCCACCGAGGCCACCAAGAGGCTACCGGCCCCGATCAGGACCAGTGCCGCAATGCCTATCAGACCGATTCGGCGATGGGGTTCCAAGGGCTCCACGGAAAGTCTTCGGGGATGACGATGTTCGCCGAGTCGAGTCGGTTGGGCTCCTGGCGCGGGGGCTCGCGGCCGCGTTGGGGTTGAGGGTAGCTCACATTCCGGTCGCCGATGCAAAACGATTGTGGAGACTGGGTCACGCCCCCGTTACCTCTGGCGCCGACCGCAGGTGCTAGGTCGGGCGGAGCAGAGCGGCCGGGACCGCTCTCCAGCCCCAGCCCGCAAGCTCGCCGGGCGCGGGATCGGAGGTCGGCGCCCGCTCCACATCCCTGCCCCGGCCGCGGCGACGGTACTACTCTCTCCATCTGGGGCTGATCCGAACAGTGGAAGGAGAACTCGAGATGCTCGCCCCCGGGCTGGAGGCGCGGTTGGAAACCGTTCGTGAGCGTGCCCAGGCAATCACGACGCAGCTGGAGGACCCCGAGATCAACCGGGACCCTGGCCAGCTGGAGCGCCTGGGCAGGGAGCGGGCCGAGCTGCGTCCAGTCGTCGACGCCCTGGCGGCGCTTCGAGGTGCCCAGGCGGCCGAGGCGGAGGCGAGGAGGATGGCTGCCGCCGAGGACGACGCCGAGATGCGCGCCTATCTGGAATCGGAGGCCCGGCGGGAGGCGGAGCGGGCGGAGGAGCAGCTGGTGGAACTGAAACTCCTGCTCCTGCCCCGCGACGCCGACGACGATCGCGACGCGGTGGTGGAGATCCGATCCGGAACCGGAGGGGAGGAGGCGGCGCTCTTCGCCGCCGACCTGGTGCGGATGTACCTGCGTTTCGCGGAGCGCCGCCACTGGAGGGTGGAGCTGCTGGAGAGCTCCGCCACCGATGGCGGCGGCTTCAAGGAGGTCGTGTTCGAGCTCCACGGCCGGCGTGCCTACGGGACGATGAAGTTCGAGAGCGGGGTCCACCGGGTGCAGCGGGTACCGAAGACCGAGTCTCAGGGTCGCATCCACACCTCAGCCGCCAGCGTCGTGGTGCTGCCCGAGGCCGACGACCTCGACGTGGAGATCAGCGACGACGACCTGCGGATCGATGTCTTCCGCTCGACCGGGCCGGGAGGCCAGAGCGTCAATACCACCGACTCGGCGGTGCGGATCACCCACCTGCCAACCGGACTGGTGGTCACATGCCAGGACGAGAAGTCCCAGCACAAGAACCGGGCCAAGGCACTGCGGGTGCTCCGCTCGCGGCTGTACGACCTCAAGCGCGCCGAGCGGGACGCCGAGGTCACGCAGACTCGTCGCTCGATGGTCGGTCACGGCGACCGCAGCGAGAAGGTGCGGACCTACAACTTCGCCGAGGGTCGGGTGACCGACCATCGGATCGACCTGAAGCTCTACCAGTTGCCGAGGGTCCTGGCAGGAGAGCTGGAGCTGGTGATCGATCCCCTCCGGGCTGAGGAACAGAGCCGGCGCCTGAGCGGCGAGGCCTGACCGCGCGGGGGGGGCCGGCTACTGGACCGCCGGCTGGCTCAGATCTGAACTGGGCTGGTCCGCGCTGTCGGCCGTGCTCTTGCGCCGCCGTCCCCTGCCGCCGCGCCGCCGCCTTCGCGCTGGCCGCTCTGGCCCGCCCGCAACCGCACCTCCGGCCGGGCGCTTCGCCGCCGGAGTCGGCGCAGCGGCGACTGCGCGTCGAGGACGGGGCTTGGGAGCGAGCCGGGGAATCGGCGGCATCCCCACCGCCAGGAGGTCGCCCAGATTCCGCCACCCGAACCGTTCCTGGCCGATCTGGACCAGCTTCACGAAGCAGTCGGCGGTGGCCTCCGAGTCGGCCAAGGCGAAGTGGGGGCTTCGGTGGGTTACCCCAAGCTGCTCGCAGAGCCGTTCCAGCCCGATCGTGTCCCTCAGCTCGAACAGGAACCCGGCGATCCGGGAGGTGTCCAGGTGGTGGTGGGGCAACGGTCGCCCGAGTGCCCGGGAGACGAGGCGGGTGTCGAACCCGTCGGCGCTGTGCTCGACCAGGACCGTGCCGCGGGCCAGCTCGTCGAAGGCGGTGGCGACCCGGCGTAGGGTGGGGGCGCCGCTCAGCATGGAGGCGTGGATGCCATGGACGCGGCGCGCGTAGGGGTTGATGTGGTCCTCGGTGTGAACCAGGCTCTCCAAGGAGAGGCGGGGCTGGGAAGGACGGCCGGGCGCTCCCAGTTGAAAGCGGACCGCTCCCAACTCGACCATCCGGTGCGGGAAGTGACCGGTCGTCTCGCAGTCCAGGGCCACGAAGCCGAGGTCCTCGAGTTGGGTCTCGTCGCTGGGCCATTCGCCGGGGCGGTCCACCCCCAGCTCACGGTCGGCCAGAAGCGCCAGCTGATCGGGATTGTGAAAGGGGGCTGCCTCCGGGGAGACCGGGCCTAGCCTAGCCACCAGCCGGTCGCCGGGAGCTCCAATTCCACGTTCCCGGCCCCGCCTGACGCGGGGGCCATTTGTGGGGGAGGGCGCCTGCAGGTCGGGCGCAGGCTCCTGGGGTGGGCGGTCCACCGCCCCATCCTAATCCCGGAAGTGGGGAGCGCACCCGCGCCGGGTGGGCCATCTGATCTCCTGCTGAAGTGAGGCATCGGGACCCGACCAGGGTTTCCCCTCTGCGCGGTGGGTGCCCGGAAGCGGTTCCCCGGCCTCTGGACAACGGCCAGGGCAGGGATCGCCGTGCTTGCCCCACGATCGGACCGAGCCGGAGAGCAGCTCCGCGCTGGCCCCGGAGCGGGCCTGCCCGGCTTGGGCCTGGACTGCGTCGGCGTCCCGACATTCAGCGCGTTTGGACGCTTGCGCGCCCGCCCGGAGTGCGGCCTCTGTGGGGCTGGTGGGCCGTGGCCACATCTCGTCGCCCTAGCGCCTTAGGTCGGGACCTGGCGACGCCTTCCGGGCGCCGGCCCCTCGGGTGCGGGAGAATGGGCGCCAGCCATGAGCTCTCCCGAGGCGCGACTTCGCCCGATCCGCCGTACCCCCGCTCTGCGCCAAGGGGTCCGAGGGGATGGCCTCTCACTGGCCGGTCTGCTGCCGGCCGTCTTCACCAGCGACGCCGTGGGCATCTTGCCAGGCATGCCAACCGTGCCCGGTGCGTTTCCGGCGAGCTTGGGCTCGCTCGTGCCGATCGCCGATCGGACAGCGGACTTGGGGGTCTCCGGCCTGGCCCTCTTCGTGATTCCAGCCCATGAGGGCCCCTACGGGTCCCTGGCCGGGGGCGAGGAGAGGGTGGGCCAGACGGAGTCGCGGTGGCTCCAGGAGGTTGCATGATGGGCTCCGATCTCTGGCGGCGGGGCGGAACGGTGCTTGCAGTGCTCCTGGTCGCCGGGGTGGTCGGCGTCGGCGCCTTCTTCATCAATGTGGCCGCGACTAGGAGGACCTCAGCTGTGTCTGCCGCAGATTGCGCCGGAGCCAACTTCAGTGACCCCCTCGGACCTCTGGACCAGCCCAAGGCGGTGCACCACTATTCCAAGGAGCCGGCCTTCACGATCGACACCCAGCGACTCTACGAGGCCACCATCTCCGGGCCCAGGGGGGACATCGTAATCTGCCTGGTCCCCGGATGGGCCCCGGTCACCGTCAACAACTTCGTCACCCTTGCCCGCAACCACTACTTCGACGGTCTGCTCTGGGCCCGTGACCCCTCCACCTCGCCGGGTGGGCCCGTCATCCAGGGTGGCAGCCCCAACAACAACCTCACCGGGGGTCCTGGCTACCTCTTCAAGGACGAGAAGGTCGTTAGCCCGCTGTACAAGGGCAGCGCCTACAAGGCGGGGGCGGTGGCGATGGCCAACGCCGGACCCAACACCAACGGCAGCCAGTTCTTCATCACGCTCTCGTCCTTCTCCCTGTCGCCCGACTACAACCTCTTCGGGGAGGTCGTCTCCGGGCTCGACGTTGCCGGGAAGATCCGGAAGGGCGACCAGATGCACGTCACTGTCCGAGAGCAGCTGCCCTAACCGACCCAGTCCCCTCAGCCTGGTCTGGACGACGACTGTGGGGCGGGCGTGGCCCACGCCGACCGGGGTGTTGAGCGGCTCGTGGCGCTCGGCCCCAGCGGTGGATGGCACGCAGCAGGGCCTGGTGGCTTCGCCGGCTCGGGTCCTGTTCGTTATCGGGGGCAGCCGCCACCTGGACACGGTGCTAGCCTGAGGCCCCCGATTCTGAGCCCGCCCCGCCGCACGGGGGTCGGGGTGGTCTGAAGCTGGCTGGAGATGGGGGGCCGACCACGGCTACTCCGAGGCCGAAGTGGAGCTCGCCGAGACGGTCCACCGACGGCCGCTGCGCCTGCCCCCGGCGGTGCCCTACTTCCCTGCGGCCGCGGGGATGCGCCCGATCGGGGGCTTCTTCCTCCCCCTGAAGGTGACAGCCGTGTCTGGGGCAGCCCTCGCACCGCCGGTTCCCGTGTGGCAGACCCGGCCCTCTCGGCCAACCACGAGGCGACTTCGCGGGTCAGTCCCACGTGGCCCCGACTGCCTCATCCCCCCGGCCGGACTCGGCTTACCATCCCCTTTCCGGTGCCAGCTTGGAGATTCCGCCGGTGCTCGGCGTCCTGGGTACCGCCAGGATCGACGCCAGCGCCAGCTGCAGCACTGCGACTGGCCGGCAATTCCCATAATGGCCCCTGGTGACACTGGCGGTCACCACTTCATCCTGCCTGCCTCTTGGCGGTGTCTATCCGGCTCCATGGGGGACCCATCCTGCTCATCGACCACCGGCGGGCCCACTGATGGCGCGCTTCGATGGAAGGGCCGCTGGCCAGTTGCGGCCTATAGAGATCGATACCGGAGTGCACAGCTGGGCCGAGGGGGTCGCCCTCATCACTTCCGGGTCCACCACCGTGCTCTGCACCGCCACAGTTGAGGAGAGGGTGCCCCCACACCGGCGCGGGTCCCGGACTGGTTGGGTGACCGCCGAGTACGGGATGTTGCCGCGAGCTACCCACGAGCGCAACCCTCGGGAGCGGGCGGGCAGGGTGGACGGCCGCTGCCAGGAGATCCAGCGGCTGGTCGGTCGCAGCCTGCGCGGGGCGGTCGACCTACGCCTTCTGGGCGAGCGCACCGTGATCATCGACTGCGATGTCATCCACGCCGATGGGGGCACCCGCACTGCCGCGATCAATGGTGGGTTCGTCGCCCTGGCTCTCGCCTGCAGGCGCCTCCAGGAAGCGGGGATGGTGACCGCATCTCCCATAGCCCGGGGGGTGGCCGCAGTAAGCGTGGGGCTGGTTGGGGGGATCCCTCTGCTGGACCTGGACTACAGCGAGGACTCCAGGGCCGAGACCGACATGAACCTGGTGATGAGCTCCGATGGCAGGATCATCGAGATTCAGGGCACGGCAGAGCGCGATCCCTTCAGCGAGGAGCACCTGCAGGCGCTGCTTGCCCTTGGTCGAAGCGGCGTCCCCGCGATCTGGGCGGCGCAGTCCCGGGCGCTGGAGCAGCCGCGATAGGGAGCCGGTACCCGGACGATGGTGCGATCGTCGTGGGCGGCGATCTCAGACGCGTGGTGGTGGCGAGCAGAAACCGTGGCAAGGTCGCAGAGCTCCGGCGGCTGCTGCGCCCAGCTCGCTGGAGGCTCCTTGAGCTGGACCAGGCGCCGGGCGGCGCGGAGCTGCACTGGGTCGAGGACGGGTCCAGCTATCTGGGCAATGCCGCGATCAAGGCCAGGGCGGCCTGCGCCGCCACGGAGCTGCCCTCGCTGGGCGATGACAGCGGCATCGAGGTGGGAGCGCTCGGCGGTTGGCCCGGTCTCCTCACCGCCAGGTGGCTCGGGGAAGACGCGACGCCGGCGGAGCTACTCGAGGGCCTGGCGTCCAGGGTCGCCCAGCTACCCACCGAGCAGCGCCGAGGCAGCTTTGTGTGCGCCCTAGTCCTAGCTGTGCCGGTGCCTGACCAGGAGCCCAGGCTGATCATGGCCGAGGGGCGCCTCGAGGGCGTCCTCCTGAGCCGCCCCAGAGGGGAGAGGGGGTTCGGCTACGACCCGATCTTCGTTCCCGGCGGTGAGCAGCGGACGATGGCGGAGATGAGTCAGGCGCGCAAGGACGAGATCAGCCACCGTGGCCGGGCGGCCCGACGCCTCCTGGGCAAGGTCCGCCGGTCACATCTTGGTGGCCCAGGGGCCGCGTGATGCCGTCTGCCGGTTCCGGGGTCACCGACCGGTGGCTGTTGGCTCACGAGACGTAGATAGCCGCTCGCCCGCGTAGACTGGGCGATCGGACTCGGCACGACCGCTCCATCTGGACATGTCATCGAGAGCCCGAGGGGTTGAGCTGGTACGACGCAAGTTCTCTTCGGGGCGTGGCGCAGCGGTAGCGCACCTGCTTTGGGAGCAGGGGGTCGTGGGTTCGAACCCCACCGANNCCCGACCATCCTCCCTCTAGATGGCGATTCTGAACGCTGCTCCAGAGGAGTTGGGGTAAGTAGAGGGGAAGGCTCCATCATGGGTGAACTGATGGAGTGGCCCTCGCCCGGGCCCACCCGGGCGGAGGGCCAGTATTGCCGCCACTCACCCGAGCTCTCTATCCGGGAGGCACGGGTAATCGCCGGGCTGCTCTGGCGACCACGCC
>PLTL01000163.1 GCA_003164475.1 Candidatus Dormiibacterota bacterium
ATCGAGGTCCTCTCCATCGTGGTCTTCGCCCGCCAGGCAACCCGGCGGCGCATCGACCAGCTCCGCGGTGTCGACTCCAGCGAGACCGTCTCGCAGCTGGTGGAGTGGGGGCTGCTCCGCCGAACGGGCCGCGANNGCTCACCTCTACCAGGCCACCGCCAAGCTCCTGGAGGTGACCGGCTCCACCTCCCTGGACGAGCTGCGGGCTCGGCTGCTCGGGATGGTCGACGGCGATGAGCGGGCCCTCGACCACCCCGCCACCTCCGCGTCCGGAGAGCTAGGGCCGCCTGTCGCCGAGCCACCCAGCTAGAGGCCGGGGTGGTCTGCCCCTCCCACTCAGTCCTGACTGACTCTCCAGCGCGGGTGCAGTCGGCGAACGGGTGCCTCGTCGATGCGCTCAAGCTGGTCGGCCGCGGTGGCGAGGAGACGGGCGTAGCGCTCGAGCAGCTCGGTCCTGGCCCGGAGCAGGTGCTGTCCAGCGTCCTCGGAGGAGAAGGCAGCAGCCGCGGCGCTCACCGAGAGGGCTAGCCCCGAGAGCTGCTGGACGGGGCCGTCCAGGAGTAGGTCGGCGAGGGCCCGACATCCCTCGGAGGATCGAGTGAGAGCCTCTTCGGCGAGGTCTGTGCCTGTAGGGAGAATCTCCATGACGGCGACCCTAGGGGGTCGCGGCGCGCCAGCAGCTGACGCGACCGAGCCGTGTATCTGCCGTGGCAAGTCGAGCACGCTGGCGGAACATTTGCCATGTTTCAGCCCAACGCTTGGATGTCGGGTAGGGCGATGACGTTGCCGCTAGCGCCCTACCCGACTCGGCCCAGTGCTCGGTCGCTAGTTCGTCCGGGACGTGCTCATGGCTGCCGCACGAAGATAAGCCGACAGCCAGCCGATGCGTGGCATCTCACGACGCCTTGAGTTCGGTGTTGTACACGCTGGTGGCGTTCAGCGCGCTCGGCGTCCACTGCAGGAGGAGTTTTCCGGACAGCGGCACCTCGAAGTACAACGTGGCCGAGGCGCTGCCGCCGTGCACTAGGCTGTCGACTGAGGTCGACGTTGGGCAGTCGAACGAGCTGTAACTGTCATACGACTGCCCGCTCGCGTCGACCACGGTCAGTTCGGACAGCGGCAATAGCCACGGTGATGAATCTCCGTTGACCAGTTTCATTTGCACGCTGACGCACTGATCCCCAGGGTTCGGCGTCCCCAACTCTGAAGCGGCCACCCCCTGAGCGAAGGCCGTGACCGTGACCGTCTGATTTGCTCCGTTGGTCATGGTCTGCCCGACGGCGTAGACCTTGGCCCCGCTCGGAGTGGCCGTTGGCTTCGGCGTTGTCGCCTTGGACGTGGTGGTACCAGGCGTCGCCGTTGTTGTCGATGACCCCGCGTTCCCGGTTGACTGGCTCGTCGAGCCGCAACCTGCCAAAAATAGGGCGGCGGCGCCTACTAGCACCGCCAGGCCATAGAGTTCCCGGCGACGGGTCATGCCTCTTCCTCCAGCACAATCGGAGCCATGTGGCTCTGAGCGATTCAGATCACTGCGGCCGAATCATAGTCCTCGCGGGGTGACGTCCACAGAAGCTCAAATCACCCTTTCGAGTACGTCTGGGGCCGATCCGGGAAGGATGTGCGAGCCAGACGCCCACCCGCTGGGCCTCGAGACGACCAAGCCGGACGAGGGTGCCGACATAACGGGCGGCCGGGGCCGGTCTCCAGCACAACATGCCCCCACACCGGCTCCGACACTTCCCCTTCGCCTGGCTGAAAACCCGCGGCGGCGGGGAGCGCGGACCGACCCGGGGCGAGCCAAGCGGGCGGCATCGACTTCTCAGTGTGAGAGTGCCCACTTAGCTTACTTTCCCCCTGGTGACACGGACCCCAGCACTGGGCCGACTCCGGAGTCCGGGCCCGAGTCCGGGGCCGTGAGGGGAACTGCATCGATCGGCAACTTACGGTACGCCCGGTACGTACGGTAGCCCCGGCGCAGACGGTAGTCGCGGTGCGGGCGGCACAGCCAGAGCAGCCCGTACGGCCTGTGCGTGCCGCGCGGGGTCCAGATGCGGTACTGTACGCACCGTGGCAGTCTTCACCATGGTCCAGTGGAAGGGAGGGGTGGGAAAGTCCACCCTCGCGGTCCACCTGGCGGCTGCGCTTGGCGCGGTTCTCGTTGACTTGGAACCGTGGGGTGGTGCGACGACCTGGTGGGCAGGGCCTCACGCCTCCTCGGTGTGGCAGGCGCCGGGGCCAGCGCCGGTTCTCCAAGCCCTGCGGACGGGGCGCACACCACGCCCTCGCAGTGGGGGAGCAGGGCGCCCTCCCCTGGTCCCATCTCACGAGCAGCTCCTCACCATCTTCGACAGCGCGCCGACCGAGGCGGCCGCGTGGGCCTGGACCCCCGAAGGGCAGCCAGCCCTGATGGTGCCCACGCCGGCCGGCCCACGGCGCCTCTCCGACGCAATCCGTGACGGCCTACGTCAGTGGGCTGCTGCGTGGGACTGCCATGTCGTCGTTGACACTCCGGGAGGCCACGGTCCCCTGGCTGACGGAGCGGCGGCTGCCGCCGACGTCGTCATCCTGCCCATCACCCTCGATCAGTGGTCGGTGCCCGCCCTCTGGAAGTTCATGGCCACCTACGCAGCGCGCGTCCGGTGCGGCCTGGTCGTCCCCAACAGGGTGCGGGACCGGGTGAGCGACGGTCAGTGGGCTGAGCTGCTGACCTCGGAGGGCGTCATTCGTCCACCGTTTCGGCTGGGGCCGGCGGTGCAGGAGGGCGAGCTGCTTCACAGCGCCTCCCGTCCCCTGACATCCGGTCCCACCCCCGGCGCATCCCGCGCCGCGGTTCTCGACCAGATCGCAGCCGTGGCCGCCGCCGCGGAGGCAGCGGCGGCTTCGTGATGGCGGAGGTTCCGAAGGTGCGGAGGAAGCACACGGCCTACCTGACGGAGGACCTTGTCCGGGCCCTGGACCGCGCGTACTACGAGCGTCGACTCACGGAGCCCATCTCGAAGCAGGACTTCCTCGAGGAGCTGCTGTGGCGGGGACTTCGCCTGCGTGGTGGTTCCCGCGACGGCTCGCCCTCCTCCTTCGCGCCGGCCAGCACCGCTCGACAGGCCGCTCCGCCGCCCGCCCCGCCGACGGCGGCTCCCCCAGCACCCGCCGAGCCGTCGCGCCAGACACATGCC
>PLTL01000225.1 GCA_003164475.1 Candidatus Dormiibacterota bacterium
CTGGGCCCCGCTTACTCCGCAGTCTTTAATGAAATATCCAGGCTAGCGCCCCGCTTGTCCTCATCGGAGCAAGGCGGTAGGCTCTTCATCGAGGCCCACGACTCCAGCAGGGCGCCATCCACCGTGAAGTGCCGCGAGCGGAGCAGGTGCCGCCGCCGAGCTTGCCGTGCCACCGCCTCGAAGAATTGCCGGCTCATCTGTTGCTCCAAAAGCCGCCTGCGATTCTTGGCGAAGCTGGAGTGGTCGAACGGCTCATGCTCCACGGTGAGGTCTAGGAACCACTTGAACAACAGGTCGTACCGGAGCCGCTCGCAGAACTGCCGTTAGCTCCGAATCGAGTACCGGGCCATCAGCAGGTAGCTCTTGAGCAGGGGCTCCGGCGGGACCGAGGGACGGCCAATCTGGGCGTACATGTCCTCGAAGGTCGGCTCCAGACCCCGCAACGCCGCCTCGGCCAGCGGCTTGATCCTGCAGATCGGGTGGTTGGCCGGGATCAGTTCCTCGGGGCTGATCACCCCCAGCATCGTCACCAGGCGGGAGGTAGCGTCACGCATCCAAGACTCTCCAGCACCTCGCCGCTGACCCCCTCTAGGCTGGACAGGCGGCCCCCCCGACCGACCAGCCGCTTCGAACACCCCGTAGAAGGGTCGGCGACTGCGCCACGCCGGAAGAACGGGGAACCTCGAACCATCGACGCGCGTAGCATTGGCGAGTGAATCGTGGCGAGCGGCCCGCCGCTCTCTTCGTGGTCTGCTGTGCATTGGCGGCCTGTGGTGCCACCGGCGCGCAGACCGGAGCGCCCAGCGCCGCATCCGCTGCCAGGGGGGCGGCGGCGGTACCCTGGCTGGACGCCCCAGCGAGCGGTCAGGCCCGGGCGTTCACGGTCGCCGGCGTGGCCGCCTGCACAGCGTCGGACCTCGCCGTCAGCGTGCATGTGGCCAACCCTTCCTACGTGGGAGCTGGGCCCAAGGACGTCACCTCGTGGGAGATCGACGTCAGCGACATCGGCCCTACAGCGTGCTTCGTCGGGCCATCCCCGGATGTCTCCTTCTACCTGGGCAGCGAACCGCTGGCGATCCCCAAGGGCGCTCCGTACAGCGGCGACATTGTCTATCTCGCCCCCGGAGCGGCAGCGGCTCAGCCACCGTTCTTCACCATCGCCAGCGGCGAGATCGATGTCAACTCGTGCGTGCTCCCGCACGTCGACCAGGTGCGGGTCGACTTTGGGAACGGCCTGGGAACCGTGATGGTGCAGCCCGGACCAGCCGCCGGCTGGGGAGCGCCCTGCCCCGTCGCCCATGAGAGCTACTTCTCGGAGCTGTACGGGGTTTCGACGAGCGGAAGCATCATGGGCTATGCGGCCGCGACTCAGGCCAGCCTCGAGGCCCCATCAAGCGCATCGCCAGGAGAGGACCTGTATTTCCTGGTGACGCTCAAGAACACGCCGATGGAACACAGCTCCGCTGCGATATCCCCGTGGACGCCGAACCCGACCATGACGCTCGACCCCTGCCCCACCTATCACGAGGAGTTCGAGGGGATCGCTGGCACCTTCCACTCGTACCGACTGAACTGCGCCGCAGCCAGGCCGATCCCCTTCGGCGGAAGCGAGACGTTCGCCATGTCCATCGAGGTGCCGTCCGGAGCCGAGCCCGGACCCGCGACTCTCGCCTGGAGCATCGACGGCAGTCCGCTCACCTACCAGACGGCGCGCAGCTACCTCCAGATCGGGTAGCGTTGCCCGGTGGGGTGGTTGCCCCTCGCTCCAGACCGGTGGGGGCGCGCGAAGACTGCCGTGGAGGCCCTCCCTCCCTGCACCCGGAAGGTCATTCCTGGACCGGTGCACTAGCTGTACCTCCCACATCGGCTGTTGACGCGAGTCACGGGAGGAGGGCCGCCGAGTGCGGGAGACAGGGAATGACCCTGGGGCTGAAGACGGGCGGATCGGGTCGAGGAGCGGGCCCCTACCGTCAATCCAAGAGCAGGTCCTCAGGTCGGCGCGCGGCTGCCTCGGCGCAGCGTCCTGACTGCACAGGTACCCCGGAAGGCTGGGCCCCGCGGCCGCGAAAGCGACGGCCCAACCGGGCCGACCAGCCCCTGACCAGCGCTGCCGCCCTCCCGGACCCGTGCCTTTCCCTGGCTGACTCCCGAACGGAGGGCGTAGGGGCGCCCCGACGGATCTGGGCAGACCTTGCCCGGTCGAGCGGTCTGAGCCTGACCTGACTCTTTGATCGCTGCCCAGTCGCAGCCCAGTGACGCGGCATCCGTATTCCGGGACCGCCTGCTTCCCTGGGAGGGTGAGAGGCGTCCGATGGCCAGCCGCTACCGCCGGGATCTGCCTATCGCTGCTTGCCCTTACCCTGGGGCACCTTGCTCCGCTGACGGTGCAGGCCACTGCGACGGGCGCCACCTACGTGTCACTTTCGCCAGTGCGCCTGCTGGACACGCGTGCCGATGGCGAGACCCTGGGAGCCAATGCCAGCCTGAACCTCCAGGTGGCCGGCATCGAGGAAGTTCCCGCCACCGCCACCGCTGTGGCTATCAACGTTACCGCCACCGATACCACCGCTCCCAGCTTCCTGACCGTCTATCCCGCCGGAGAGGTGCTACCACTGTCCTCCAACCTCAACTGGGGGCCCGGTGACACCGTCGCGAACCTGGCCATTGTCCCGGTGGGCACCGGTGGCGATGTGACGCTATACAACAGCAACGGCAACGTGGATGTGGTCGTCGACCTGCAGGGCTACTTCCTGCCCAGTGGAGACTCCGGCGGAGACTACGTGCCGCTGACCCCACAGCGCATCACCGACACCAGAGCCGGAAGTGGCTATCCCAACTCCGGCCAAACGCTGGGGGCCGGGTCCATCCTGAGGGTGCAGGTGGGCGGCGTTGGAGGCGTCCCCGCAGATGGGGTCGCAGCGGCAGTGTTGAACGTGACGGCCACGGATACCACCGCCTCCAGCTTTCTGAGTATCTACCCGGCGGGCCAGAGCAATCTCGGGACCTCCTCGGAGAACTGGGCTTCCGGCGTCACCGTGGCCAATCGTGTGGTGGTGCCCCTTAGTTCCTCGGGACAGATCAGCGCCTTCAACGACCAGGGCAGCGCGGATGTGGTCATCGACGTCAGCGGGTACTTTACCGCAGGCCCGTCCTCGGCCGCGGCGGCGGCCCTCTTCTACCCGATCTCACCGACCAGGCTGCTGGACACCCGAGTCGACGGCAACCAGCTCGCGGCGTCCAGCTACCTGGGCGAGCAGTTTGCCGGGGTGGGCGGGATCAGCGATCAGGCCACCGCCATAGTGGCCAACCTCACCAGCACCGACACCACCTCGGCGAGCTTCTACACCCTGTCCCCTGGGGAGGCGGCGCCCACCACCTCGGACCTCAACTGGCTTCCCGGGGTGGCCGTGGCCAACCTGGACCTCGCCTCCTTGAGCACTGCTGGGGATGCCTATCTCTTCAACGACCAAGGCAGTGCCGATGCGGTTATCGATGTCTCTGGGTATTTTGTTCCCGTCGACGCCTCCAACACCCCGGCCCCCGCGCCCTGCTCGTCGGTCTCACTCACTCCAACTGAGTCCACCGGCATCGGAGGTCCGGTGGAGGTCACTGCCGAGGCGGGCTGCCCCTCGGGAGAGACGGCGCAGTACACATACTGGTACTTGGCCCCGGGCTCGTCGGTCTGGAGCCTGGCAGCTGCAGCCAGCACCAACGGTTCCTACGAATACGATTCCATGGGCTGGACGGACGGCGCCTACCAGCTGATGGTCTGGGCCAGTTCCCAGGCGGGCGTCTATCAGGGAGTGTTGGGAACCGCCACGGTGATGACATCGCTGAATCCCAGCTCCAACCGGCCTGACACCTTCGTCTCCGCCTGCTACAGCGGCGGGTACTCGTCGCTCACGTGCATGGAGGCCGAGGTCGCCGCGATCAACTCGGCGCGTTCTGGTGAGGGACTGGCGGCCCTGGCGTGGCCGGCTTCTCTGTACAACCTGAGCGCCGCTGAGCAGGTGTTCGTGGCCGCCGACGAGGAGAGGGTGAGTCGCGGGCTTCCGGCAATTGCCGGGCTGACTGCGGCCGCCAACCAGAGCGCGACCACCGCTGCGCAGGACAACACCGATCCAGATGGGTTCAACGTCCCCGGCGCGATCGCCTACGGCAGCAACTGGGCGGAGGACTACGGCTCCTTGGGGGCCATGTTTGATTGGATGTACAACGACGGACCAGGATCCTTCAACCTCGACTGCCCCGCCGGTGGTGGCTCGGGCTGCTGGGCTCACCGGGACAACATCCTCCTCAACACCACCACCGGCGAGATGGCCGCTCCTGCTGGGTACACTTGGGTTGGGGGAACCGCCTGTGTGCCTGAGAGCGGCGTCAGCTTCCTCGATGCCTGCAGCCTGGAATGGGTGTTGATCCCCAGCGGTTCGGTCAGCTATCAGTTCACCTGGACTGAGGCAGTGGCCATGGGAGCTTGAACGCCAGTTCCATCACTGCTGGGGATCGGGAGGGGTACCGGGGCCTGATCCCCGGCGCTGCCCGGGCAAGCGGCCGCGCGGCCTGACCACCGCACCTCAGCCTCTGCCGTCGATGGGCTCCCGATGAGCCTGCAGGCCGCCGCCGGGCCACGATCGCGGCGGTCGCGTCCTAGACGGGGCAGACCTGGTTTCAGTGGGAGGATCCGCGTGTGGAGGCCCGGTTCACCGCCGCACGGGGCGGCGGCGCACGACCCGGAGGATCCCGCTGGCGGACACCTGGCCGAGCCACGGATGGCCCGGTCGCCTTTCACCAGGAGCACGGGCGGCCGGTAGCGCTCAACCTTACGGGAGGCGCTCCCCGGGGCCGCCCTTGAGCCCTGAGCCGTGCCGCTGGCGGAGCTGGAGCCGGTGGGCTGGCTGGTCTCGGTGGGGGCGCTTCAGAGCAGCCACCAGGTCGATCTCGTACCCGAGCGGCCCCCGACGCGGCACTTGTGTGACGAGGCCAGCCTGCCCGGTCGTCACAGGATCTTCAGTTGGTCGGGGACGGCAGCGTCAGTCCCGTCTCTAGTCTGAAGTTCGAGCGCTGGTTGAACTCGATCCGAGCTTGACGATCATCTGGAATGTAGTCAGCAGAAGTTGCAAAGCCCGCACCCACGGAAGCATGCTGGCGATGCTCTGGGGCAACGTAGTCAGAACCGGTGCGGTTCCCCCCAACTCGTGCTGAGTTCAGCTGTTTCCCGAACTTCGGTCTAGTTCGTATCCCTGCCCAGGCGGCCCGGGCGGGCGGGCCCTGGTGGCTCCCAGACGATGCTCATCCGGGAGCTGATCTCCGACCCGTGGCGGCTAGGGGCTCGGAGCGCTTAGCGCATCTCCGACTTGTGGGGACACCAGATGGGCGGTCGCCGCGAGCCACCAAGTCCGGGCGGGCTAGTACCTCGCCCCGAATGGCCCTGGTCGGGCTTGTCATCTCCCCATCCTCTCAACGAACGGAATCTCCAGTTTTCCTGGGACGGTTCACGCCCGGGAGTGCCAGAGACCATTGACTATGACAGCAGCCAGAATTACGATGCCCGCGAAACGGGGGACAGGGGTCCTGCGTGGGGCGGTGACGCCCATGCGCAAGGGCTGGCCCCAGGCAGCACGTGTCGGGTTAGGAGGAGGTGAGGCGGCCATGGCGACTGAGATTCGACCCCTGCATGGGGAGGGACGCACTGCGTTCGGTCTGAGCGGTCTGTGGGGCGAACTCATGGCCGAGTTCATGGGCACACTGGTGATACTGGCGTTCGGTGATGGTGTCGTGGCAGTGGCGGTGGCGGGACTGCCTGGATCGGGCCGTACGGCCGGTCCCACGCAAATCTGGTCAGGTGTCGGCGACTGGTTGCTTATCACCTGGGGATGGGCCTTTGCGGTGGCACTGGCCGTCTACGTCGCTGGCGGGGTGACCGGGGCGCATCTCAACCCGGCGGTGACCCTGGGCCTGGCAGTGAGGCGGCGCTTCTCCTGGAACAAGGTGCTCCCCTACTGGGCCGCTCAGATCGTGGGTGCCTTTGTCGGGGGCCTGATCGTGTACATGGTCTATGGCCCCGCCATCCAGGCGTTCGACCTGGCCGCCAAGAACGTCCCTCAGCAGGGGACGGCGCTGGCGACCTACTCGATCTTCGCCACTTTCCCAGCGGCCTACTTCCACGGCAGCAACGTGGGGCCGCTGATCGACCAGATCGTAGGCACCGCCTTCCTGTTGATGTTCATCCTGGCCCTGACCGACTCACGCAACCTGTCTCCGGGCGCCAACATGTGGCCGTTCCTGGTGGGCATTGTGATCGCGGCCATCGGCATGTCCTATGGCCCCAACGCCGGGTACGCGATCAATCCCGCCCGTGACTTCGGCCCGCGCATGGTGGCCTGGCTGTTCGGCTGGGGCAAGACTGCCTTCCCGGGCACCTACAACGTCGGCGGCTTGCACTTCTCCAACTACTTCTGGATTCCCATCGTGGGGCCTCTGGTGGGAGGAGTGGTCGGCGTGCTCATATACGACTTCTTCGTCGGGGATGTTCTCCACGCTCGCTTGAAGAAGCACGAGGAGGCAGAGCCTGAGCGTACTTTCGGGGAGGAATGAGCTGATCAAGAACCTGACAACAACCCGGAGAACGTGGTCCGGGAGGGGGTGGAGGGGATTGCGGTCCCCCACTCCGACCGGACTCCTACCGGATTGAGGTTCTCCTGGATCCTTAGGACGTGATGCGCGCTGCGGCCCCGGTCTAGGACAAGGTGGCGATCCTCTCAGGCGGCGGCTCGGGTCCCGGGCCGCCGCCCAATGGCTTTGCGGGCGAAGGCAGGCCGGGCCCGGCCTTGCCCAGGGGTGGTGTTCACCTCCCCTGCCGGAGACAGGCTTGCCAACTCCTCGACGGCCGCTTCTCGGGCCCCATGCCTGCCGCGGCGGACGGAAGCGGGCCCACCGTCCGTCCTGGAGTGGGGGGGCTAGGACCTGGTGGTGCCGCGCCCACGATCGGGCCAGACACGATCCGCTTCCGCAGAGCTCAGACCGGGCTTGCGAAGGGTGTCTGCTGCCCAGGAGCCACGAAGGGTGCGCCCGGGTCGCTGCCCCTTCGACCAACTGACGATCCTGTAACACCTTGCCGTCCATCTCCGCGAGGCGCGGGCCAGCCGGCCGACTGAAGGCGCCGGAAGCGGGTTGGGCACGCTCGGTGGCTCCCAGAAAGGCGGCGCGGCTCCCCATCCAACTATTGCGGGGCCATCCGCGGCGAGGCCCGGATGGCCCGGGCCTGCCGGTGCCCTGGGGCCGCCTATCTGGATCCCGTCTCCGACTTGTGGCGGTAAGAGACAGACAAGTCCCACAGCTCCGCATCCATGGCACACCCACCGGCTCCCGGCCCGGCCCCCTGGCTCTCGAAGCTGGAGCGCCCTGCCACCGGGAGCGGGCCGCTAGTGGTTCTCGAGCCGGCCTACCTGGGGGAGGTGGTCGATACATCGTTACAGGATCGTCAGTTCGCTGACCGGGCGGCACGGGCTCGATGGCTCGCGGGGGGTTCCCAGGGAGCCAGGGCTTCCAGCGCCAGACCCCAGGGCCGGGACCCCGCTTCTCCGGCCTCTGCGCAGGGGCCGTGGGATTATCCATCCGTACCGTATCCTGGTTTGGCTCAGACAGCCCTTGAGGTTCGAGAGGTCATAGGGGGGTGGGGATGACGACTGCAGCGGCCGGCACCTTCAAGGTTGGGTCGTGGGAAGAGGCGACCTATCAGGAGCTCGCTGGACAGGCCAAGCTGACCCGGGCCACCATCACCATGGATTACCTCGGGGACATCGAAGGGAAGGGCAGCTCGGAGCTGCTCATGTGCTACGGGGCGGACGGCACAGCGACCTACCTCGGCTTCGAGTTGGTCACGGGCAGGGTCAAGGGCAAGCGAGGGAGCTTCGTCGCCGAGTGCCGGGGGTCATTCGACGGAGCGGTGTCGACGACCCTCTGGTCAGTAGTCCCGGATTCCGCTACCGACGAACTGCAGGGGCTGCGCGGCGAGGGCACCCTGGTGGCGGGGCACGAACCGCCCGGGTCGCTCACGTTCGACTTCCAGATCCCCTGATCGGCTCGCTCGGGCCGGATCCCCGTGGCGTCCTCCCCGAGCCGCCGCGGCGCAAATGACCGCTTATGCGGGGGCCGGAGCTGGTCGCGGACCGGCGATGGGCACGGTAATCAGCCAGGAACGGGGTCAACTTCCCCCGGCCGCGGGGGTGGGAGCCTCTCCGAAGGGCCATCTGCCGCTGGTACCGGAGCGTCGGAGCGGGTCGGGAGCAGGCCGCCGGGCGGTTCCCGAGCCGGTCTACCTGGGGGCGGTGGTCGCTAGGTTGTTACAGGATCGTCAGTTGGGTGACTCGGCGGCAGGGGCTTGATGGTCGGAGGAGGCCCCTCTGGAGCCAGAGCTTCCAGAGCCAGGACCCAGGGCCGGGAGACCGGTCCCAGGCACCGCCGACGGATGGTGACCAGCCCCGGCACGCAGCCTCCCTTAGGAAGATCAGGTAGGCGGCACGGGTGACTCCCCCCGGCCTTCGGCTCCAAAGCCTGAGGCCCAGTGGGCCCGAAGCGGACCGCCACCTACGACGTCGTGCAAGGATGGCCGAACTACTCAGGGGGTGAGGACCCGGTCCAGCGGCTAGCTTGGTGGCTCGCCGAGGTGGTCTATCTGGTATCCCGCCTCCGACTTGTGCAACGAACAAGTGTTTGGTATGTTTGTTGCATGAGTCCAGCGGTGCGGTCGACGACCCTGCCCCGGCGCCCCGCAGTCGGCTGGGCCGAAGTGCTGGATGACCCTGGACTCCGCTCCCGGATCGTTCTCGACAGGACCATCCCGCCGCGGGATCCCGAATACGCTCCTGTCCCCGAGGGACTTCACCCGCAGGTTCGAGCAGGACTGCAGCGCCACGGTATCGGCGCTCTCTACTCCCACCAGGTCGAGGCCATCGAGCTGGCGAGCGCCGGCAGGAGCCTGGCGGTGGTGACCCCGACCGCCTCAGGCAAGTCCCTCTGCTATCTGGTGCCGGTCCTCGACGCCATCGCCAGAGACCCGGATGCTACCGCCATCCTCATGTACCCGACCAAGGCGCTCGCCCAGGATCAGCTCNNGTGGTGCTCACCAACCCGGACATGCTCCACACCGGGGTGCTGCCTCACCACACCCAGTGGGTTCGTCTGTTCAAGGGGCTCCGCTTCGTGGTCCTCGACGAGCTCCACACCTACCGGGGCGTCTTCGGTAGCCACGTTGCCAACCTGATCCGGCGGTTGGACCGGATTTGCCGCTTCTACGGGGCCGAGCCCACCTACGTCTGCTGTTCCGCGACCATCGCCAACCCCAAGGAGCTGGCGGAGAGGCTCCTCGGCCGCCCCGTGGTGTGTGTGGACCGCAACGGTGCCCCGGCGCCCGAGCGCCGGGTGGTGGTGGTCAATCCTCCGATCGTGGAGCCGCGCCTGGGAATCCGGCGGAGCGCCAGCCTGGAGGCCCGAGCGCTGGTGCCGCCACTGGTGCGGAGCGGTGCCCAGACCATCGTCTTCGGCCAGACCCGGCTGCAGGTCGAGCTCCTCCTCAACTATCTCCAGCGGGAGCTGGAGGGCCCGGGGCCGGTCGGGAGCCAGGAGGCCCGGCCCGAGGTGCGTGCCTATCGGGGCGGCTACCTGCCCTTGGAGCGCCGAGCCATCGAGGCGGGGCTTCGCTCGGGCGGAGTCCGCTGCGTCGTCTCCACCAGCGCTTTGGAGCTGGGGATCGACATCGGCCAGCTCGACGCCGCGGTTCTGGTGGGCTATCCCGGGACCATCACTAGCACCTGGCAGCGGATGGGCCGGGCCGGGCGCCGAAACCAGCCCGCCCTCCAGGTGCTGATCGCGGGGGGTGGCCCGCTCGACCAGTACCTGGCCAAACACCCCGAGTTCCTCCTGGAGCAATCTCCCGAACGAGCATTCGTCGACCCGGACAACCTCCTCATCCTGGCGGGACACTTGCAGGCAGCCGTGTTCGAGCTCCCCATGCGCGACGGAGAGGCGTTCGGCGGGGTCGAGGTGAGCGAGCTGCTCCATGTTCTCCAGGAGGATGGGCTGGTTCACCAAGCAGCTGGAGGTTGGCACTGGGCCGCCGACGCCTTCCCGGCCGACGCCATCAACCTTCGGACTGCGACCGCCAGCAACGTGGTGATCCTGGATACCTCGGTCGACTCGCAGCGGCCCTCCCAGGGCCCCCAGGGTCCGTGGTCGGGAAGCTCCGGCGGGCACTCCGGCTCGGGGTCCAGGGTGGTGGGCGAGCTCGACGAGTGGGCGGCGCCGCTTCTGGTTCACGACGACGCCATCTACATGCACCAGGGCCGGCAATACCACGTCGAGCGGCTCGACTGGGAGGAGCGCCGCGCCTATGTCCACCCGGTCTCGGTCGATTACTACACCGATGCCGACCTGCGCGTTGGACTGCAGGTGCTGGAGTGCATGGTGGGGCCGCTTCCGGACCAGGGCCGTCTCACCAGCAGAGCCCACGGAGAGGTCCGGGTCAGCGTTCTGGCGGCGATGTACCGGAAGATCCGGCTGCTCACCAACGAGACGGTCGGCGCCGGCCCGATCCGGATCCCCGAGCGGGACCTCCAGACCACCGCCTACTGGTGCTCGTTACCGTCCACACTGGCTGGCCCCCTTGAGATCGGGCTGGAGGCGGTTGGGCATGTCCTGGGCCAGGTGGCGTGCCTCATGGCGATGTGCGACCGCCGGGACCTCGGAGTGGTGGCCCAGGTGAGGGCGCCGCTGCGCTCGCTCGTGCCCCGGCCCCCGGTGGCGGAACCCTCCGAGTACATCCCAGGGGACCGCCCGCAGGTGCAAACTGATGGTGCACCAGGCGACCCGATGTTCGAGGACGCGCCCACGGTGTTCATCTACGACTCCCACCCTGGCGGGGTCGGGCTGAGTGCCCGGCTCTTCGATCTTCATGCTGAGCTGCTGTCGGCGGCGGCGCAACTGCTGCGAGACTGCGACTGTGAGACCGGCTGCCCCGCCTGCGTGGGCCCGGTCGCAGGGGTGGAGCCGCAGGCCAAGACCGTCGCCTTGGCCCTGATGGAGGCCTGCCGGTGGTGACCGCTCAGCTCCGACTCAAGATCGAGGCGCTCGAGGGAGGCGCCCGCTGGAGCAGCTCACCCTCCGCCGGCCAGGTCCGCGCTGCCGAGCTGCCGCTCGCCGCCGGCCCCGTCTCGGACGTCCGCTTCGGCAGTGGCCTCGGCCGGTTGGGCTTCGAGTGGGACCGATCCCGGTCGATCTGGGTGCGTCGGGTCAGGGTCGCCCTGGCCGAGGTCCCGCTGGACGAGGAGGTGCTGAGCCCGGCTCGTCTGCAGTTGCTGTCCGGCTCGGTCGCGGAGGAGCTGGACGGTCCGGTGGTGTTCTTCGACCTAGAGACGACCGGGCTGCAGTGGGGCACGGGGACCGTCCCATTCCTCTACGGCTGGGCCATCGCATCCGCGAACGAGCTGACCGTCGAACAGTGGCTGCTCCCCGACTTGGGCGAAGAGGCCCCTCTGGTGAAGGCGGCGGTTCAGACCATCAAGGAGGCCGGGCTGCTGGTCACCTACAACGGCGCCAGCTTCGATCTTCCTTTGCTTCGGACCCGGATAGTGATGACCGGCCTGGAGCGACCCTGGCCTGCCACCGTGCACCTGGACCTCCTTCCCCTGGTGCGCCGACTCTTCCGACACCGCCTCACCCGGTGCACGCTTCGTCATGCAGAGGACGAGTTGCTGGGGCGGAGTCGGGTCGACGATCTGCCCGGAAGCGAGGCTCCCAACCGCTACCGACAGTTCCTCAGAGACCGCGACCCAGAGCCGTTGGCCCCGGTTCTCAAGCACAACCTACTCGATCTCGTCTCCCTGGCCCGACTGATCGGCCATCTGCAGCGGCACGTGGAGACGATCAGGCCGGAGCCCACCGACTGGTACAGCCTGGGCCGCTACGCCGAGGATCGGGGCAAGCTGGATCGGGCTGACGCTCTCTACCTCGGTGCTCAGTCTGAATCTCCGGCCCCGCTCGACCGGGCGGCCGCCCTGCGCCGGGCTCGGATGCTGCGTCGCCAGGGCCAGGACCCAGAGGCACGGGTCGCCTGGAGGGCGGTCTGGGATCGCTGGCGCGACCCGGAGGCGGCCGAGGCGCTCTGCGTCGACCTTGAGCACCAGCTGGGAGATCTGCCCGAGGCTCTGATGCTGGCTCGCGATGCGCTTGCCACCGCTCCGGCTGGGTGGGACCGGCGCTTCGCCAAGCGCATCTGGCGGCTTCAGGCCCGTCTGGACGGTCGCGGGGTGGCGGTGTCCAACACGGCGGCTGGAGAGTCCACCCAGACCGCCGCCGGGACCGAGCGTCCCTGGGCGGCGTGGCTGCCCGGGGGCACGTCCTACGAGGCGTGGCTGACGCTGCGAGGGCGATCCCGGGCCGGGGGCGGCGACGGCGGGCGAGAACTGGTGAGCAGGTCCAGGACGTGGGGTACCCCGACCGGCAACTGAGGCGGCACCGGGTTCGGGGTGGGGGAGTGGGAAGCACAGTCTGGGATGTCCGCGGTGGCTGGGATGCCGGGCCCAGCGCAGGTTCGGCGGCGCGACCCGCCCGGGTGCCGATGACGTTCCTGGTGTTCCGCGGCGGGCCCCGGCTCCTCGTGGGCCCGTGCTGCCAGGGCCTCAGGCCGCGCTGTCCTTGGGCGGCGGGTCCCAGTCAGGGTCGTCCCGGAGGCACTTTGGTCGCCTCGGGACACCGGGGACCTCGGGCTGCGCCGGACCCGCCGCCGAAAACCGCATGCTATTCTCCGTCCTGCTGCGGGAGTGGCTCAGTGGTAGAGCGTCTCCTTGCCAAGGAGAAGGTCGCGGGTTCAATCCCCGTCTCCCGCTCCGCTGATCTCAGCGAGAGCTTGGGCCGCAGCGGCCACGGGCGGGAGTCCGACCTTTAGGGAGCCTCCTTCTAGGCGCGTCGCGACGACCGTCGCGGAAGCACCTGGACGTGTCCCTGGCCGGCAGCCGATAACGCGGTTCAGCCTTGAGTTCGCTGATTCAAGAAGATCCAGTGAACGCCGAATCTGTCAGAGAACTGCCCGTATGTCCCGATGGGCAGATCATGCAGTTCCTGGAACCTCTCTTTGTCTGCCCCGTCAGCCAGCTTGTCAAAGACCGCCTTGAGCTCATCGTAGCCCTCGCCGACGACAAAGATGGCAAATGTGTTGCCCTGTACTGGCTCAAATGCGGGCGAGGCCATCCAGTCAGTGGCTGAGATACTGATGTCGCCACTCTTCAGATGGGCGTTGATGATCCTCTCGTGCTTCTGCGCCGGTAACTGGTCCTTCATGGGTGAGTCGCCGAGCTTGGTGAGCGTCAGCTCCCCACCAAGACACTGGTGATAGAAGGTCATTGCTTCGGCGCAGTTGCCGTCAAACAACAAAAACGGCGTACAACGGAGCATACAAAGACTATAGTCGGTCCCCTCGGCAAGGCTGGTTCAAGAGTGTCTCCTGGCCCTCGACTCCTCCCGGCTGAAGGCGCACAGCGCCAAGCCACTAGCTGCCGCCGCCTTCTGAGCCCCGGTCGAGGCAGTTGGGCCAGGAAACGGCACCGGCCGGGTGATGGCGTGCCTACCCACGCGCCGTTACCCGCTGGGGCCGCCCTGCGAAGACCATATAACTGGACACCTCATGGTGGCCTGCCTGATCTCAGTAGCACAGCGTATAGCTTCAAATGCTTGCCAAGGAGAAGGTCGCGGGTTNNGGTTCAATCCCCGTCTCCCGCTCCACTGATCTCAGCGAGAGCTGAGAAGTGGGGAAACGGACCGTAGCGCTGGTGCCGCCCCGCCAGAGAGGATCACTTCGTCCTCATCGACGTGGGGAGGGTCTTCCTCACGGTTGGAGAGCCACCAGGCAGATCGCCCGCAGCCGTTGCGGTTTGTCTCCCGTTCCATATTGATACCCTTCCCAAGCCGTCAGCTCACTAGGCTTCCGGGGGACTGCCACCGCCGCCAGCCCACGCCTCTGCTTGTCTTGGAGCGGACCTTCACAGAGACCTTGGAATGAATCAGTCGGCTGAGAGCCCACTTCGCAGGCCCACCTGCCCGCACCCCCGTCGTGGGACGTTTCTGGTCTACGGGGCCGCCGCAGCCTTCATCATCGCCCTACGCGTTGCGACGAACGGGATCCTCGGGTTCCATATTGACGAGCTTTACTACCTGGCAACCGGCCGGCACCCAGCTTTCGGGTATGTCGACTTCCCGCCCATCGTTCCCATCCTTGCCAGGCTCGAGACAGGTTTGCTTGGGGTCACGCCGTGGACCCTTCGCCTCCTCCCGGCACTCCTGGGTGGGGTCAACGTCATCCTCTGCGGCGCCTACGTGCGCAAGCTCGGCGGCTCGCTGAGGCTTCAGGCGCTCGCGCTCCTCATCGGCGTCACCGAGCCGATGATCGTCGGCACCTGGCTCTTCCANNATGCTCTCCCTCTACTGGTTCCTCTGCCTCGTACTCGCCCCCAGGCCCCGCACCTGGATCCTTCTCGGGCTGACGCTCGGCATCGGTCTCGAGGTCAAGTACCTCATCCTTCCGCTCATCGTCGGCATCGGCGTCGCCATCCTCCTCACGCCGCCACTCCGCAGGGAGCTCCGGACGAGGTATCTGTGGATCGCGGTGGTGCTGATGCTCGTCATCTGGCTGCCGAACGTCGTCTGGCAGATCTCCAACGGCGATCCCACCGTCAGATACGTCCTCAACCACCAGGGAGGCATCCAATCGGGAGGAGGCGTCGCCAGCTTCCTGCTCGGTTTCCTCGTCCTCCTGTTCCTCCTCACCCCCCTGTGGATCGCCGGTGCCATCTCGCTCTTCCGCCATCCCGAACTTCGTGCCATTGGCATCGCCTGCGCCGTCCCCCTCGTGGTCTACCTCTTCGTCGGGAAGTACTACTACCCGGCGCCAACCATCCCCATCGTCATGGCTGCCGGCCTTCTTGCCCTTTCCCACATCAAGCGTCGACAGTTGCGGTCGGCTCTGGCCGTGATGGTCGCCGCGGCGAGTCTCCTCAGCCTCGTCACTCTCGCCAAGATCACGCTCCCCATCACCCCCGCCAGCCAGCTTCACGCGACCGGTCTCGACACCGAAGAACCGGACTTCGCCTCTACCGTCGGCTGGATCTCCATCACCAAGCAGATGACGGCGATCTATCGCGCGCTTCCTCCGTCAGAGCGCGACACGACGGTCATCGTCTCGTCCG
>PLTL01000289.1 GCA_003164475.1 Candidatus Dormiibacterota bacterium
AGCACGAGCGCTCGTCCCCACGCTCGCACCTCCCCTCGCCACGTCCGAGCTGGGAGCGGCCCCGTCGCCGTGGCGGGGAGCTCTGGCTTTGTCGTCTGATCCTCTTGCACTCTCCCCCGCTCCGGTAACGGTTCCGCACCGCGCATCCTAGCTGCCGGTCCCCCTGGTGGCCGTATTCGGCCCGGTGCCGACCGGAGTCCGGGTCAACTCCCAGGATGCAGGAGCCGGTAGGCGACCGTCTCGCCGATGCGCGCCATCCGCATGATGTCTTCCCACGAGGCGGCCTCTTCTCTGGGCGCTATCCGGGCCGCTTCCAGCTCGGCCTCGAACGGGGCGGCCAAGCGTGAGACGTGGAAGTCGGGATACAGCGCCTGAGCGCGCCGCCCGACCGCGGCCAGGTCGATCTGACCGGTGCGCACCCCACGGAGGGCGTCCGCGAAGCCGGCGGCGTCTCGGGGTGCGGTGATCAGGTGAACGCCGTCCACCAGCCACTCCGTGATGCCGCAGCCGGCGGTGACGATCGGGACGCATCCGTGGACCGCCGCCTCGAGGGCGACCAGACCGAACGGCTCGCGGGTGGCGGTCGGGAAGAGCAGGATGTCGGCCGTCTCGAAGCGCCGGAGGGCCTCCGCGTGCGGCAGCTGCCCGTGGAACCGGATCCGCCCGGACAGCCCGAGCCTCGCCACCTGGGCCTCCAACCCGAAGCGCTCCGGGCCCGTGCCGAGGATGTCGAGGGTGACATCGCGGTACCCCTCGTCGCTGAGGCGGGCGATCGCCTCCACGGCGAGGTGCGTCCCCTTGTCCCAGACGAGCTGGCCAACGGAGAGGCAGCACAGCGGGCCCTGCCCGTGATACCAGGTGGCCCGCCCAGGCGGACGGGCTCCGGTGAGCCAGTTGGGCACGACGGTTACCTTGCCGCGCAGGGCGCCACCGCCCTCGGAGATCTCCTCGAGGAGGCCCTGACTGGAAGCGACCCATGACCCGGGGAGGAGGTGGGTGAAAAGGCGGGCAAACGAGCTGTCTCCCTCCACGCCCAGGCCCGTCAGCCGCAGCGGCACGGCATCGTCCAGCCGCCAGACCCAGGGCAGCCCGCGCATCTCGATGCCGAGCGCGATGGCCACCCCCCCGACGCCGGTGAGGTTGGAGATGTAGACGGCGTCCGGATGGAAGTCCTCAACCTCCTGCCGGAGCAGCTCGACGTTGTGACTGTCCACGATGAAGGAGCGGGTGGCCGTCGCCCTCCAATCGGTCGGCAGTAAAAGGGGGTCCGCGGTCTCGTCGATGCGCAGCAGGCGGTGGACCTCGTCACGGTCATTGTTCATCACCGGTATCCGTGGCGTCGACGTCAGCACCCGAACGACGTGGCCCCGACGCCTCAACTCGGTGACCATCTGGGCGCAGAGGATCTCGTAGCCGCCCACGACGTCGGGGGGAAAGAAATTGCTGAGAGTGAGGATCCGCATCAGGCGACGACCAACTGGCGGTAGAGGTCGAGGAGCCGGCTGCCCGCCGCCCCCAGGTCCCACGCGGTGGACACCCTCTCGCGTGCGGCACTGCCCATCCGCCTTCCTCGGGCCGGGTCGGCCGCCAGCTGGGCCAGGCACTCTCCGAGCCCGGGCTCGTCGTCGGCGATGAAGCCGGTGACGTCCTGCTCGACGTATTCGGGGAGCGCTCCGGTCCGGAGGCAGACCGCTGGAGCACCGCAGGCCATGCCCTCCAGCAAGGTGAGGCCCATCAGCTCGGGATGCGCGTGGAAGTGGCCGCGCAGGTCAACGTACACGGATGGGGCCACCACCGCGAGTGCCCCGCGGTAGAGGTCTCGGATCTGCTCGTCGGAGCCGTCCAGCACGAAGGTCACCGAGCGATCTCGAGCCAGGCGCTCGACCTCCTCCAGGTACTCCGGGTCGGGCGCGGTCCCGGCGATGACCAGCCGGAGCTGACGGGGACAGGCCCTCACCAGTACGTCCACACCCTTGTGGGGGAGGATCCGTCCCACGAAGAGGACGTGCTCGCGTGGCCGCTCCGGCTCCCCCGGAGAGAAGAAGCGCGTGTCGACGCCACCCTCGACAACCGCGACCGGTTGCGAAGTTCCAAGGGCGGCTGCGCCGAATCGCGAGTAGGCGACGACCGCGTCGGCGAGCTGTAGCAGTCCGAGCTCACGCCCTGCCGTGGAGACCCAACCTCCATGGTCGGTCACACACACCGGTCGCCTCGATCCCCGCGCCGCCAGGACCATCGACTCGCCGAGCAGGGTGAAGACCTGGTGCACGTGGATGAGGTCGGCCGCCAGGGCCGCCTCGATGAGCTCCCACGACACCGCCGAGCCATAGCCCACCGTGGATGGCTCCACCCGGCAGCTGCGCAGCCAGACACCCTCGTCGACGGCTTGACGAGACGACCGCTCCCCGGGAACCACCACCTCGACCTCGACGGCGCCAGCGGAGGCGCGGGCAACCCCCCGGGCCAGGTTGAGAACGTACCGCTCGCCGCCGCCGCTCACCTCCTCAAAGGTGGCGGGGGTGGTGAAGGCGACGCGCATGTCCCGCATCAAGGCCGGCTCGGATCCCGCTCTTCCTCTCCCTGCTCCGCTGCGAGAAGACG
>PLTL01000390.1 GCA_003164475.1 Candidatus Dormiibacterota bacterium
GGCGGGGATCGACCGAGCCCAGCACCGCGCATCCGAAGATCGGCTCGGGACTGCGGATGGAGTGGCCGCCGGCGATCGCGCAGCCGGCTTCGGCCGCCACCTCCGCGCCCCCCTCGAGGATCTGCCGGAGGATCTGCCCGTCGAGGTTGGCCAGGTCGAAGCCCACCAGGTTCAGGAGCAGGAGGGGAGTGCCACCCATCGCGTAGATGTCGGAGAGGGCGTTGGCGGTGGCGATGCGACCGTAGTCGCGGGGATCGTCGACTGGGGGCGGGAAGAAGTCGGTGGTGGCGACCACGGCCAGGCTGTCGCCAACCCGGTATACGGCTGCATCGTCCATGGTCTCGGCCGAGACCAGCAGGTCGCCGCTCGCCGGGGAGGCGATCCCGGCCAGGATGGAGGCCAGGTCGGCCTGGGCGATCTTGGCGGAACACCCGCCCTGCCCGGTGAGCTCTGTCAGTCGCACGGATCCCGCCACGCCATCTCCTTCACCCTCGCACAGGACGGCACCCGCAGCCGTGGCCCAACCGGCTACAGCACCGGCCAGCGTGGGCCGGGGTCGATTCCGGTGGACCGGTAGAGCCGCCCAGCTCGCTCCCGGGCCTGAGCCACCGCTCTCTCCTCGTCGATGGTGAGCAACCGCCCATCCCGGACCAGCCACCTGCCATCGACCATCACCGAGTCCACGTCAGCCCCGGTGGAGGCGTAGACCAGCGAGGAGACCGGGTTGAGGCCGGGCGCCATGTGGGCGCGCTCACGGTCGACGACCACCAGGTCAGCCTTCTTGCCCACCTCGAGCGAACCGATCTCGTGCTCCCAGCGCAGCGCCTTGGCTCCATTGATCGTGGCCATCTCCAGCACCGTCTCCGCGGGCACGACGGTGGGGTCCCGTGAGACCGCCTTGTGAACCAGGGCCGCCAGCTTCATCTCCGCGAGGAGGTCGTAGGTGTTGTTGCTGGGACCTCCGTCGCAGCCGAGGGCCACGTTCACCCCGGCTGCCAGCAGCTTGGGGACCGGGCAGACCCCCGAGCCCAGCTTGGAGTTGGAGGAGGGGTTGTGGGACACGCTGGTGCCGGTCTCGGCCAGGATGCGAATGTCCTGGTCATCGATCCACACCATGTGCACCAGGACCACGTCAGGACCCACCAGGCCCACGCTGCGGGCGAACTCCACGGGAGACATCTGGTACGTCTGGCGCAGGAACTGGCGGTCCGCCTCGATCTCGGCCAGGTGCATGGTGATCTCCATGCCCCGGCTCCGGGCCTCGGACACCATCTCCCGGTAGAGCTCGGGAGACACCCCCCCCGGGGTCCGGGGGCCGAAACCGACGTGGATCCGGCCGTCGGCCGCCCCGTCCCAGCGGTCGAACATGTCGAGCGTGGTCAGCAGGCTCTCCTCGCGGGTCTCGCGCAGCCCCATCGGCATGGCGTTGTCCTGGGTTGCGTAGGTGGCGATGTCCATCACCTTCTTGGTCAGGCAGGCGCGGATGCCGGTGTCGACGACCACTTGGGCCACTCCGTCGAAGCCGTACCGATGCGCCAGGCCCGACTCCAGAAACGTGGTGGTGCCGGACCTCAACATCTCGGCGATGCAGAGGCGGGCGCTGACCACGCCATCCTCGTGGTCATAACTGCCCTGCAGCACCCACACCCGCTCGCAGAGCCATTGGACCAGCGCCATGTCGTCAGCGCAATCGCGGATCATCGCCTGCGCTTCGTGGACGTGGGTGTCGACCAGCCCGGGGATGATCAGCTTGCCGGCGAGGTCGATCTGCTCCTCATCAGGATAGGCGCGCAGAACCTCGTCGGCCGGGCCCACCGCCGCGATGCGGTCCGCCCGCGCCACCAGCGCGCCGCGGCGAAAGATCCTGCGCCCGGGATCCACCGTGATGATCGTCGCCCCGTTCAAGAGCATGCCCGACCTCCTGGCCGATTCGACCCGGGCGCGCGGATGGGCCCGGGGACGCCCCTGCCGCTGGTCAATCCATGACCGCCCGGTGCCACAGGGCACCGGCGCGCTCCCGGCTGCGGGCGGCGATCTCCTCCTCGTCGAGGCCGACCAGCTCCCGCCGTCGCATCAGCCACCGCCCCGCCACCATCGTGTCGGAGACCTGGCAGCCATCCGCTCCGGCGACGATATGTCCGCCCACGTTGCTGGCGGTGAGCGGCGTGGGCGCCCGGTAATCCAGGAGCACCAGGTCCGCTGGTCCTCCCACCCGCAGCTGCCCCAGCGGCCCCAGTTGGGGGACGAAGGGAGCGAAGAGCGAGTCGCAGATCCGCCCGCCGCCGGAGAAGGCGAGCGCCACCACCTCATCCGGCGGCAGCAGCCGGGGATCCCGGCCGGTCAGCCGGGCCTGTGACTGAGCGGCGCGCATCTCCTCGAACATGTTCATGCTGACGCCGTCGGTGCCCAGCCCGATCGTCACCCCGGCCTGGCGGAGCGCGGTGATCGGGGCGCTGCCCACCGCGTTGCCCATGTTGGAGCGGGGGTTGTGCGCGACCGCCACCCCGGCCTGGGCCAGCTCGGCGATCTCGCGGCCGTCGACGTGGACGCAGTGGGCGGCGAGCGACCCGGGGCCCAGCACGCCGTGGGCCACCAGGTGCGGTACGACGCGACTGGCGAAGCGACGCTGACAGTCCTCCTGATCGACCGGGCCCTCGGCGACATGCACGTGGCAGCCCACCCCCTGCGCCGCGCCCAGGTCAGCGCAGGCGGACAGGGTCGCGGGGCTCAGGGTGAATGAGGCATGCAGCCCCACGGCCGCGGCCAGGCGGCCCCCCGGAGCGGCGGTTGGGGAGCGCAGGGAACTAATGAAACGCGCGTTCTCACGGATCCCCGCCTCGGTGTCGGCCGTGCCGTTGCGCGCCGACACCTCGTAGGCGAGGCACGCGCGCAGCCCCGAGGCCTCCACCGCGGTGGCGATCACGTCCAGGCTGCCGTCCACGCAGGATGGGCTGGCATGGTGGTCGACCAGGGTGGTGACGCCGTGCCGAATCGCGTCGACCAGACTCACCTCGGCGCTGGAGGCGATGTCCGCCGGGGTGAGGAGGCGGTCCAAGCGCCACCACAGCCCTTCCAGGATCTCCTGGAAATCCCGCGGCGGGTCCCCGGGAAGGGCCATGCCGCGGGCGAACGCGGAGTACAGATGGGTGTGCGTGCAGAGCATCCCCGGCAGGCACAGGCCGCCCTCCGCATCCACCAGCTCGGCCTCCGGATGTTCGGCCGTCAGTGAGCTCGAACCGATGGCCCCGATCCGGCCATCCGCCACCAGGATCGCCCCGTTCTCCACCAGGGGGGCGCGCTCGTCCATGGTCACCACGGTGGCATTGGCGATGCAGATCGGCTTCACCGCGGCCCCCTGGGGATCGTGACCGGAGATCGCAGGGGTGGCGGAGGAGCGGGCCAGCGGGTGTCGACCTGGTCGCAGGAAGATGCGGCAGACCGCGCCGGCCGCCCCTCCCCCTCCCGGCTGGAAGCGGTTGGCGCTGCCCTTGTCCAGGCTGCAGCGGGCGGCGCCCCGCGATGGAGCCGGACGGGCTCCACCGCCTCCTGGCGGCGTATGTCGCGGTCCGAACTCATGGCGCCGGGTTCGCCTGACCGCCGGCCCCGGAACCGGGGGTGACACCCTCAAGGCCGCCGGCGAAGAGGTCGATCATGGCCCGAACGTCCGGACCCAGCGGGTACAGCACCGGGCAGGTGCAGCCGCTGGCGACGTACTCGGCAACCTTGGCCCGGCACTCGTCGGGCGTCCCGGAGGCGCTGAGCATCTGCACCACGTCATCGGGCACCAGGTGGGCGGCCTCCACCACCTCCGCATGGGTGGCCGGCCAGTGCAGCACCGCGGCGATGCGGTCGAGCAGGTCCTGGGGTACGCCCGACGCCTTCATGAGATGGGGCTGCTGGCCCAGGTACTGGGTGATCAGCAGGCGCGCCGCATCCAGCGCCACCCGGCGGTCCCGGTCCAAGGAGCAGATGACCAGCTGGGGACGGTCGACGTCCGCGACCCCGCGGCCGGCCCGCGCCGCCCCTTGTTGCAACTGCTCCAGCGCCTGGCGGGTGTAGCCGGGTGACACCAGGTAGTTGAGCAGGACCCCATCAGCTATCTCCCCCGCCAGCTCCATCATCCGCGGCCCGGTGGCGCCGATGTAGATCGGTACCGCCTTGGGTCGCCGCTCCTGATGCACGTAGTCCAGCTCCACCGCGTCGAGGTGGACGAACTCTCCCTGGAAGGTCACCGACCCGCCCGCCAGCAGAGCTCGGACCGTGGTCACCGTCTCTCTCATGGCGACCACCGGCCGGGAGCGCTGGATGCCGACGCGGCTGGCCAGGGGGTCCCACCAGTCACCGATCCCGAGCATGACCCGACCCGGCGCCAGGTCGTCCAGGGTGGAGAAGGTGGAAGCCAGCAGCGCGGTGTTGCGCGTCCACCGGTTGACCACGCCGCTGCCCACCAGGATCCGCTCGGTCGCGGTGAGGAACGCGGCCATGGGTACCGTCGCCTCCCGGGCCAGCCGGCTCTCGGCCTGCCATACCGCGGAGAAGCCATTGGCTTCGGCGTACTGGGCCAGGGTGATCCCCTGGCGCACGGAGTGGGCGTCCTGAAGGTAGAGGGCGACGGGGACGGTCACGACCGCTTCCCCCTACGCGGGCGCTGGCCCGGCCGGCGGCGGCCGCCGAGTGGCTCTGGGGATCCGTGGTGGTGCCCGCCGGCACCACCGAGAGATTGGGTGTCTGATCTCATGAAATGCACCTTCTTGGGACGCGCCGACGGTTCCGGTCGCCAATTGTGCGGATGGGTCGCACCGTCCTTGCTTCTCCTAGTTCCCCGGGCTGTCTCCGACCACCGCCCGGTAGCCGGCCGGATCGGTGGCCCCCTCGGTGTTCACGATCAGCACCCGCGCCTTCCGGCCCAGGCCCAGCGCCAGGCGGGCCTGCCGCTGCTCTGCCAGAGCCAGCAGTCCCGCCAGGCCCGCGGCGCCTGACTCCCCGGATTCGACGCCGGCGGCCGCCAGATCGCGCATCGCCTTCCGGGCCCACTCATCATCGATGGCGCAGAAGACGGTGGCGAGCGCCTGGACGTAGGGCCAGGCCACCAGGGACGGTGTTCCGCAGTTCAAACCGGCCATGATCGAGTCCTGGGTGGCATCGACACTGGTGCGCCGGCCCGCGCGTGCCGAGGCCAGGCAGCAGGCGGCGGTCAGGGGCTCGACGACGGCCATTCGAGGCGGCCGGGGGACGCTCAGGTAGTACCTGGCGGCCGCCCCGGCCAGGGCCCCGACGCCCGCCTGGATCAGCACCACGTCCACCGGTCCGGGAAGCTGGTCGGCGCACTCCGCAAAGATGGTCTGGTAGCCATCCATGACCCAGCCGGGGACGGTCACGTCCGTCCCGATGGCCACGTCGACCACCAGCAGCCATCCCTGGCTCGCGGCGGCGGCGGTGGCGGCCTCCACCGCCTGGTCGAAGGTGCCCGGTTCCACCCGCACCACCGCGCCCTCGCCCTCGAGGGCCTCGATCCGGGCGGGTACGGTCTCGTCGGGGACATACACGACCGCGTTCAAGCCGAGCTCGCGAGCCATGTGAGCCACGCCTCGGCCGTGGTTGCCGTCGGTGGCGGTGACCAGGGTGAGGTCGCCCATGCCGGCGGCCGCCGACTGCAGCTGGGCCCAGCCCGATCCGGCGAAGGGCAGGCCCGCTCGTCCCAGGATCAACCGGTTGACGGCCCAGGAGCCACCCAGGATCTTGAAGGAGGGGAGGCCGAGGCGCTCGCTCTCGTCCTTGATCCAGAGCTCGCCAACTCCGAGCTCCTCCGCAAGCTTGGGGAGGAGGTGCACGGGCGTGGGCGCGTAGCCCGGGATGGTGCGGTGGAAGGGCCTCGGATCCCGGACACCCTCGACGGGCTCGCTCGGATGCGGTCCCGCGTCCAGCACCAGCACCTCCGGGGGGGTGGCCGCAGGACTCATGCGCGCGCGCTCCCCGGCTCCACCTGAAGCGGAGCCTCCTCAGCCTGCCCAGCCTCCGGGCTCACCGGCCGGCCGCCCCCGCCACCCTTCGTCCCCCCCCCGGAGCGCTGGGCCGCTCGCGTAGGTCCGGTGGGCGCGCCGAGAAGCCATGCCCTGTCCAGGCCACCGGATCAAGATGGCCGTCCGCACCCACTGCCGCGGCTGTCAACCGCACCCGCTACCCGTCCTCGCCGGCGGGCGCCGCGGCCGCGCTCTGGAGCGCAGCCCACACCCGCGGTGGGGTGAGCGGGATCTGGCGGATGCGGACGCCAGTGGCATCAGCCACCGCATTCGCCACCGCCGGGGCCACCCCGTCCAACGGGATCTCGGCGACCGCCTTGGCCCCGTAGGGACCGAAGGGGTCATGGGTCTCGACCAGATAGGTATCCATCGAGGGCATGTCCTGGGCGCCGAAGATCCGGTACTCGGCCAGATCGGTGGTCAGCAGTCGGCCGGCGCCGTCGTAGAGCATCTCCTCGCTGACGGCGTAGCCGAGCGCCTGGGTGACGCCGCCGTCCACCTGGCCCTCGGCGGTGGCCGGGTTGATGGCGCGCCCGCAGTCGACCGCGGACACCACCCGCAGGACCGTCACCGCCCCGGTCTCGGTGTCGACCTCGACCTCAACGAACTGGGCCGCGAACGGCGGCGGCGAGTTGTTGCTCATGTAGGAGGCGGTGGCCATGATCTGATGCTGGTCCTCGACGTGCAGGGAGTGCAGCGCGACCTCTGAGACACTGACCCCCGGCCCTTCCGGGCTGCTCACGATCCGGTTGGCGCACTGCAGCCGGTCCGGGGCAGTGCCGAGCATGGCGCCGGCCACCGCGAGGATCTGCGTCCGCGCCCGTTCCGCCGCCAGCTTCACCGCTCCGCCGGAGATGTAGGTGGTGCTGGAGGCGTAGGCCCCGGTGTCGAAGGGGGTGAAGTCGGTGTCGGAGGAATGGATGATGATGTCCTCGAGCGGGACCCCGAGAACCTCGGCGGCGATCTGGGCCAGCACCGTGTCGGATCCGGTGCCGAGATCGGTCGCCCCCACCAGCAGGTTGAAGGACCCGTCGTCGTTGAGCTTGATGCTGGCGGCACCCATGTCCAGGCCGGCGATGGCGGTCCCGTGCATGGCGATCGCCATGCCGATCCCGCGTCGGAGGGGCCCGCGATCGGCTCCTTTCCGCCTGCGCTCCCAGCCGATCGCCGCCGCCCCCTTCTCCATGCAGTCCACCAGCCCACAGCTCTCGATGATCTGAGGCAGGCCCTCCTTGCCCTCGCCGAGCGCCTCCGCCAGGATGTTCTGGTCCCCCACGCGCACGCAGTTCTGGAGGCGCAGGACCAGCGGATCCATTCCCAGGCGGCGCGCCACCTCATCGATCTGGCTCTCCAGGGCGAAGAAACCCTGGGGCGCGCCGTAGCCCCGAAAAGCACCGGCGGGGGGAAGGTTGGTGTACACGACGTCGGCCACGAAGCGCACGTTGGGGACTCGGTAGATGGGAAGCGACTTGGAGCCGGTGTTGCCCTGCACGGTGAGGGCGTGAGTCCCGTAGGCGCCGGTGTTGCCGAGGACGTACATGTCGTTGGCCACGATGGTGCCGTCGCGGTTGGCCCCGGTGCGCAGGCGGATGCGCTGCGGGTGGCGCGAGCGGCTGCTGCGGAACTCCTCAGCCCTGGTGTACTCGAGCCGCACCGGCCGGTTGGTCGCCATGGTCAGGTGGGCGCAGATGTCCTCGATCAGCACCTCCTGCTTGACCCCGAAGCCACCGCCGATCCGTGGCTTGATGACCCTGATCCGCCGCGGTGGCAGGCCGATCACGGGCGCGATGATGCGGCGGACGTGGTAGGGCACCTGGGTGCTGGTGCGCACCACCATGCGCTCATCCTCATCCCAGTAGGTGATGACGATGTGATTCTCCAGGGGAGTCTGCTGTACCTGGGGCACCAGGTACTCCGCCTCGACCACCAGGTCGGCCTCCGCCAGCGCCTTCTCCACATCCCCCACCTCGGCCTCGATGCGGGCGGCGAGGTTCCGGTCTCGGTCCTCGATGTGATAGGCCTCCGGCTCGGGATGGATGCAGGGCGCCCCGGGCCGCATCGCCTCTTGCGGATCCAGGACTGCGGGCAGGATCTCGTAGTCCACCTCTATCAGCTGGAGCGCCCGCTCGGCGATCTCCTCGGTGTCGGCGGCGACCGCGGCGACGCGATCTCCGACGAACCGGACCACCGAGTCCAGGCTGAACTGGTCATGAGGGCCCGGTTCGGGCCAGGACTGGCCCGCAGAGGTGTACACGACGCGGGGCAGGTCCGCGTAGGTGAGCACGGCGTGGACGCCGGGCAGGCCCCGGGCGGCGCTGACGTCGATTCGGCGCAGGCGCGCGTGGGCATGGGGGCTGGTCAACAGCTTGGCGTGGAGCAGGCCCCGGAGCTCGACGTCGTCCACGAAGCTGGGACTGCCCGCGGTCAGCTTGGGGGCGTCGACCTTGCGCTCGCGCTTTCCCACCACCTGCAGCTGCTCGGCCGGACGGGCCGGGGGCGCGCCCGACTCCGGCTGCCGGTTGCGGCCCTGTCGGTCGCCCGGCCCGGTGGAGCCGTCATCCCCGTCATCCCCGCCGTCCGGCTGCCGCGGATCGGCGATACGGGGAGCCCACGGGTGCCCCGCATCCAGTGGCCTGAGGGCACCTGGCGGCCCCGCGCCGGGAGCATCTCCCCGCATCACCGCCGCCGCCTGGAGAATCGCCTCAACCGGCTTGAGGTAGCCGGTGCACCGGCAGAGGTTGCCTGACAGGGCGTCCCGGACCTCGGCCTCGGAGGGGTTGGGCTCGCGGTCCAGCAGGGCCTTGGCCCCGAGGACCATCCCGGGGATGCAGAAGCCGCACTGCACCGAGCCGTTGTCCACCAGAGCTTGCTGGATCGGGGTCAGCCCCGTGGACCGTCCCAGGCCCTCGACCGTGGTCAACCGGCGCCCCTGGGCCTGGGCCGCCAACATGACGCAGGTCACGCGCGGCACCCCGTCGACGAGGACGGTGCACACACCGCACTCCCCGGTCTCGCATCCGTGCTTGACACTGAAGACGCCGGCGGAGCGCAGAGCCTTCAGCAGGGAGGTGTTGGGGGCGACCTCAAGCTCCAGGGAGCTGCCATTGAGCTCGCAGCGGAGCTTCATCCGGCGGCCCCGCGGGAGGGGTCCGCGCGGTCGGTGGCGGCGCGTTGGGCGGCTTGGCGGATGGCCCGCCGCAGGAGCACGCAGCTCACCGCCCCCCGGTAGCGCCTCGAGGCCCGGAAGTCGTCGCCAGGCAGCACCGCCTCAAGGCCCCGGTCCAGCGCCCGGTCCACCGCGGCGGCGGCGAGGTCGGTCCCGCGCAGCTCCGCCTCTACCCCCGCAAGCCGGACCGGTGCCCATCCGGCCCCGCCCAGCGCCAGCCGCACGACACAGCCACCGCCGGCGCAGGGCTCCACCACGGCCACCGCGTGGAGCAGCGCCGGGTCGCTGGCTGTGCGCGCCACCCGCAGGAAGGAGGCCCCGCGCCCGGGTCCGACGGCGGACCCCGACGGGGCTCGGCCGGTGACCAGGCCGGTTTGATCCGGATGGGGGACCTGGACCTGGAGGAGGATGCCCGGCGTCGGGAGCCCGTCCCTGCAGTCCGCCATTGCCAGCTCGTGCTCCCGGCCTTCCAGGCCCATAACTCTCACCCTGGCCTCAAGCGCCAGCAGCACCACCGCCAGGTCGGCTCGGGAGGCGCTCCCCAGCGCCAAGGTCCCCCCGAGGGTGGCGGCGTTGCGCAGCATTCGGGTGGCGGAGCTCTGCGCGGCGGCCGCGATCACCCCCCACCACAGTGCCCGGCTGGTGCGGTCCTCGGCCAGGGCCTGCAGGGTCGTCGTGGCCCCGATCACCAGGCCGTCGGGGTCGAAGCGGATGAAGTCGAGGCCGAGGCCGCCGAGGTCCACGACGGCCTCCACTCCGGCGGCCGGGCCGCCGCTGAGAGCCGTGGCACCGCCGAGTGGCACCGTGCGAGGCCGCACCCGAGACAGGAGCCTCAGGGCCTGCGCCATCTGGATGGGGCGGTCGTACTCGAGCAGGTCGGCGAGCATCCGCTCCACTATGCCTGAATCGGGATCAGGCGGCCGGCCTCAACGTCGACCAGCCCCTGGTCGGTCAACTTCAACGCCGGGATCACCGACAGGCAGAGGAAGCTGAGGGTCGAGCAAGGGTGCGCCAGCCGGCAGCCCAGCGCCGCGGCGGCCTGATCCAGCGCCCCCAGCTGGGCCACGAGCACCGCCGCCGGGGCGTTCGACACCAGGCCCGCGACGGGCAGGGGGACGGTGGCCAGCACCCGGCCGCCGGCCGCCACCGCGAAGCCGCCCTTGGCATGGATCACCGCCTCCATGGCCAGCAGCATGTCGGCGTCGTCGACCCCCACCGCCAGCAGGTTGTGGGCGTCGTGGGCCACCGTGGAGGCGATCGCCCCCTGGCGCAGGCCCATCCCCCGTACCAGGCCCAGGCCCGCACGCCCGCTCCCGTGGTGGCGATCCACCACGATCATCTTGCAGAGGTCGCGCGCCGGGTCGGCCACCACCTGGCCGTCGCACCAGGGGGCCTCCTCGGTGAGGTGCCGGGTGGTGACCGTCCCGTCCTCCACCCCGATGACGGCGGCCGGCCCGGGCCGGCCCCGGATCATCAGCATCTCGGCCGTGAGCGGCGCCACCCGCAGCCCCTGCCAGGTCGGAGGCGGATCGCTGGCGGGGACAGCGAAGAGCGGCCGGCCCTGGTCCGCCACCAGGACCCCATCCTTGTAGACGGACTGGACCTGGAAGCGCTCCAGGTCCTCCACCACCACCAGGTCCGCCACGTACCCGGGTGCCACCACCCCGCGATCCCGGAGCCCGAAATACTGGGCGGTGTTCAGGGTCGCCATCCGCACCGCCTCGATGGGATCGAGCCCGGCCGCGATCGCCTCCCGCACCACTGAGTCGATGTGGCCCCGGGTCATGAGGTCAACGGGGTCGCGATCGTCGGTGGCGAACAGGGCCCGGGGCGGATGCAGCTCCTGGATGACCGGCAACAGGGCGTGGAGGTTGCGGGTGGCGGATCCCTCGCGCACCATCAGCCACATCCCCAGACGCAAGCGCTCCCGGGCCTCCTCCGGGGTAGTGCACTCGTGGTCGGACATGGGGCCGGCGGTCGCATAGGCGCAGAGGTCACGGCCGCTGAGTCCCGGCGCATGCCCATCGACCACTCCCCCCCGCGCGCGCACCGCCTCAATCTTGGCGAGCACGTCGGAATCGCCCGCCAGCACCCCGGAAATGTCCATCATCTCGGCCAAGCCGAGCACCTTGGGGTGCTCCAGAAGCGGCACCAGGTCCGCCGCACTGAGTGGTCTTAGCGGGGTCTCGAAGGGCGAGGCCGGCACGCAGGACGAGAGCATCACGTAGGTGGAGAGGGGCACGTCGCGGCCCGAATCGAGCACGTAGCGGATCCCGTCGATGCCCAGGACGTTGGCGAATTCGTGAGGATCCAGGACGACCGTGGTGGTCCCGTGGGGCACCACCATCTGGGCGAACTCGGCCAGCACCATCATCGTGCTCTCCAGATGCATGTGCGCGTCGATCAGCCCGGGTACCAGGAAGCGTCCCTCCAGCTCGACCTCGCGGATCGCCCGGTAGCCCGGTCCCAGTGCCACCACCCGGCCCTCGGCCACCACCACATCGGTGGGCTCGACTCTCCCAGTACACACGTTGACCAGGTTGGCGCCTCGCAACAAGAGATCGGCGGGTTCGTGTCCGCGGGCGACCGCAATGCGATGACCGAGACCCATCATCGGCGCCTCCTTGCAGTCGGACGGTCACTTCTGGCCAGAATCGACCAGTGCCACTCCGGCGGCACAGGCGTTCGTCGTGGGTGACCCCTCGGTTGAAGCCGATCAGTATAATTCTGGGATGTCTGCCAGAGGATCGCGGGCTGCCTCCGGGAATTGGTGGCGCGCCCTCGGGTCGGCCAGCATCACGCGGGGCTGGTGGCCCTGGCGGGTGGCGTCGGCAGGGCCGCCTTGGCGTCGGTCGCGACTCACAAGGTGGCCATGACTTGACGGCTGCGGTCGGCGAGATCTATCTCGACCGAGGCCGGGCGGCAGCACCAGTTTCCCCAACCACCGTGCTGGTGGGGGTGCGCGGTGCGGGGGAGATGGCCACCGGGGTCATCCACCGCCTGCGCCGGTCGGGGTTCCCCGTGGTGGCTGCGGAGATGGAGCAGCCGACGGTCGTTCGCCGCTCGGTGGCCTTCGCCAGCGCGGTCTGGGAGGGCCGCGTGGAGGTGGAGGGAGTCACCGCGGTGAGGGTCGACGACGGTGAGGGTGCGGCGGCGGCGTTGGGCTTGGGGCAGGTGGCCATCCTCGTGGACCCCAGCGCGGAGCTGCTGCTGGGGCTTCGCCCCCAGGTGCTGGTGGACGCCATCCTCGCCAAGCGCAATTGCGGCACCCGGCGGGCCGACGCTCCGCTGGTGATCGGGCTCGGCCCGGGGTTCACCGCCGGGGACGATGTCGACGCCGTGGTCGAGACCAATCGGGGCCATCACCTCGGCCGTGTCCTGCTTCGGGGCAGCGCCCAGCCCAACACCGGGGTCCCCGCGCCTGTCGGCGGGCACAGCGCTGACCGGGTCCTGCGGGCGCCGCGCCCGGGCCGCCTGCTGGGGTGCCAGCGCATCGGCGATGAGGTGGCGGCCGGCACCGTGGTGGCAAGCGTGGATGGAGAGCCGGTGGTTTCGAGCATCGCGGGGACGCTGCGGGGCCTCCTGCATGACGGGGTGGAGGTCAGCAGCAACATGAAGGTCGGCGACGTCGACCCCCGCGCCGTCCCCGAATACTGCTTCACGATCTCCGACAAGGCCCGCGCCCTGGGGGGGGCGGTGCTGGAGGCAATCCTGATGCTCTATCCTCTCGCCGCCCAGCGCCCGGCCGGCGAGGTCGATGCCCTGACGGTGGCCGGCGGCGGGTGGCCAGGAACATGTTGAGAATCGACGCCTACCACCGGCCTGCCACGCTCGACCTGGCGCTGGCACTGATGACGGAGGGCCGGACCGTCGTGGCGGGCGGGACCGACCTCCTGGTCAATCCTCGCTACCTGGTTGGGGTCACCGAGGTGGTGGACCTCGGTGACCTGCCGCTGGACTTCGTGGAGGTGGAACCGGACCTGATCCGCATCGGCGCCAATGCCACCATGGCCAGGGTGGCCGCCTCGCCGGAGGTTCGTGCCCTGGCTGACGGCATCGTCAGCCGGGGAGCGGCGGTCTGTGGGTCGCCCAACATCCGCAACATGGCGACCCTGGTCGGCAACGTGGCCTCCGCGCTTCCGTCCTCCGACACTCCGCCACCCCTCCTGGTCCTGGGGGCCCGGGTGGTGCTGCGGAGCCGCAGCGCCACCCGCCGGTTGGCGCTGGAGGAGTTCTTCCTCGGACCGGCGGTCAGCGCGCGTCGCCCGGATGAGCTGGTCGAGAGTGTGGAGATTCCCCGTCCGCGGCCCGGCACCAGGGGTGGCTTCTACAAGGTAAAGCGCACCGCCGACGACATCGCCATCGTCAACAGCGCGGCCTGCCTGTGTGTCGAAGAGGGGCGGATAGCCTTCGCCCGAGTGGTGGTGGGAGCGGTGGCGCCCGTCCCGCTGGGGATTGCGGCTGCGGAGCAGCACCTGCTCGGTCGGCAGCCAAGCGAAGAGGTGCTCGCGGAGGCCGGCCGCCTCGCGGCCGCCGCCGCCCGGCCCATCACCGACCAGCGGGCGACGGCGGAGCATCGACGCCATCTGGCCGGGGTCTGCGCGACTCGTGCCCTGCGCCAGGCGGCGGGGCTGGATCCCCACGGCGCGGAGCTGGAGCATGCCTGAGCCGACCCCGGTCACCATCGAGTGCACGGTCAACGGCCGGCTGCACCGCTGGCAGTCGCCGCCCGGGGCCACCCTGCTGGAGGCCCTCCGGGAGGCCCACGTGCGGGGGCCCAAGCTGGTGTGTGGCACCGGCGACTGCTGCGCCTGTGGAGTCATGCTCAACGGGCGTTCGGTGAACTCCTGCTGCACCCTGGCGGCCCAGGCCGCGGGGGCGACCGTGCTCACCGTGGAGGGTTTGGCCGAGGATGGCCAGCTTCATCCCCTCCAGGCTGCCTTCCTGGAGACCGGCGCGGCCCAATGCGGCTTCTGCACCCCCGGCCTCCTCATCCGCGCCTACGCGCTCCTGCAGGCCCAGCCCGATCCTGACGAGGCGGCGGTGCGGGTCGCCCTCGGTGGCAACATCTGCCGCTGCACCGGCTACGTCAAGCCGGTGGAGGCCGTGTTGGAGGCAGCCAGGCGGATGCGGGCGGCGGCGGCGGATGCCACCCGCCAGGGGTCGGTCGAGCCCGGACTGCCCGCCTCGGACTCCGCCCTCCGATGAGCACCCGCACGCCACCACGCAGCGCCCCGCCGGGCGCGCCGGGCGTCGCCCCGCCCCTGCGCGTGGTCGGCAGGGGGCTGCCCCGGGTCGACGGGCGGGCCCTGGTCACGGGCAGCCCCGTGTACACGGCGGACATGGACGTGCCGGACATGCTCCACGGCAAGATCCTGCACTCGCCGCTGGCCCATGCCCGGATCGTGGCCATCGACACCGGCGCCGCTCGGGCCCTGCCGGGGGTTCGCGCGGTGCTGACCCACTTAGACGTGCCCGCGATCCTTCACGCCACCGCCGGCCAACCCTTCCCGGAGCTATCGCCCTACGACACCCGACTGCTCGATCCCCACCTGCGCTATGTCGGGGACTGGGTCGCCCTGGTGGCGGCCGAGAGCGAGGCCATCGCGGAGGCGGCGCTGGCGCTGATCAAGGTGACCTACCAGGAGCTGCCGGCAGTGTTCGACCCCGTCGAGGCGATGCGCGACGGCGCCCCTAAGCTCCACGAGCCCGACGTCGCCCACCCGCTCTTCGAGCGGTCGCCCGGGCCCACCTATGACGCGCGGCACAACATCGCCGGCCACGAGGAGATCTGGCGCGGGGCCGACTTCGCGACCACCATGGCCGCGGCCGACCACATCGTCACCGGGACCTACCACACTCCGCGGATCGCCCACTGCGCGCTGGAGCCCCACGTGGCGATCGCCCACGCCGACGGATACGACCGGCTCAACGTTTGGAGCAGCACCCAGGTCCCATACCACACCCGCCGTCAGCTGGCCCGGGTCCTCCAGTGGCCGGTCTCGCGCATCCGCGTGATCAAGCTGCGCGTGGGCGGCGGCTTCGGCGGGAAGCAGGAGATGGTGCTCGAGCCCGCGGTCGCGGTCCTGGCGATGGCCACCGGACGACCGGTGCGGATCCTCTACAGTCGCCAGGAGGAGTTTGCCGCCAGCCGGGTCCGGCACCCGATGACCATTCACATGCGCTCTGGGGTGGCCAGCGACGGGACCCTTCTCGCCCTGGAGATGCGCGTCATCTCTGACACCGGGGCCTACGGGGGGCACGGTCTGACGGTGGCCCAAGGGGCTGGTCACAAGACGCTCTGTCTCTACCGGGCCCGCGCCTATCACTTCGTGGCCGACGCGGTCTACACCAACTCGCCGGTGTCGGGAGCGATGCGCGGCTACGGGGCACCCCAGGGGTACTTCGCACTGGAGTCGCACATGGACGAGATCGCGGCCAGGCTGGGGCTGGACCCCCTCGACTTCCGCCGCCGCAACCATGTCCGCCGGGGCGACTACGACCCCATCAATCTGGACTCCTCCTCAGGAGCGCCGCGGTCACAGCGGCACTTTCGCTCCTGTGCCCTGCCGGAGTGCCTCACCCGGGGCGCCGAGGCGATCGGCTGGGACCTGCCGTTCGATCGTGGTCAGGGGGTCGTGCGGCGCGGCCGTGGCCTGGCCACCGCCATGCAGGGCAGCGGCGTCGCCGGTTCAGAGCTGGGCGGGGCTAGCATCAAGATGAACGAGGACGGCTCCTTCAACGTGATGACCGGGGCCACCGACATCGGCCAGGGCAGCGACACCGTCCTGGCTCAGATCGCGGCCGAGACCCTCGGCGTCGGGCTGGACAAGATCATCATGCACTCGTCCGACACTGACATCGACGTGTTCGACTACGGCTCCTACGCCTCCTCCACCACCTTCGTCACCGGCACCGGGGTGCGGCTGGCCGCCGAGGCGGTCCGGGACCAGATCCTGGCGGTGGCGGCCCGGATGACGGGGTGCCCCGCCGCCGACCTGCACCTGGAGGATGGGCGTGTCCACGCCGCCGGTGGGCCCCTCGGGCTCACCCTGGCCGAGGTGGCGCTAGAGACCCTCTACGGTTCCCGGCGACAGCAGATCATGGCCAGCGGGCACGCCTCCTGCCATGACTCGCCTCCACCCTTCCACGCCCAGTTCGTGGAGATTGCCGTCGACTGCGAGACGGGCCAGATCCGGGTTGAACGCTCCGTCAATGCCATCGACATGGGTCGGGCCATCAACCCCCGCCTCGCCAGCGGCCAGGTGGAGGGGGCGATCGCGATGGGGCTGGGATTCGCGCTCAGCGAGGAGCTGCTGATGGACGAGCGCGGGCAGGTCCGCAATCCCGCCTTCGTCGATTACAAGGTGCTCTCCTGCCTCGACATGCCCGCCATGACCACCATCCTGGTGGACGACCCTGAGCCCACCGGTCCCTTCGGGGCGAAGTCCTGCGGCGAGGTCCCGATCAACACCCCGGCTCCGGCCGTGGCCAACGCCCTCTTTGATGCGCTGGGCATCCGGGTGCGCAGTCTGCCGATCACCGCCGAGAAGGTGCTGGCCGCCCTCCGGGCCAGGGACTCTGCGCCGACCGGGCCGGTCGCTCACCCCGGTGGCCCCTTCGCTCCTCAGGACGGCGCGAGGCACCAGTCGGTGCCCGGGGGCCCCGGCCCGGGATCGTGACCAGCCCGCACCCGGATGGTGCTGCCGTCTTCGCCGTCCTCGGTGAGTTGCTGGCCCGGGGGGAGGCGGTGGCCCTGGCCACTATCGTCGGGCAGCGCGGCTCGACGCCGCGCGAGATCGGAACCAAGATGTTGGTCCGCTCGAACGGGGCCATCGTCGGCACCGTGGGCGGTGGAGCGGCCGAGGCGGAGGTCTGCCGGCAGGCGGCGGTGGTGCTGGAGAGCGGTCGGTCCCAGCTCCTCACCCTCGACTTCAACGGCACCCTGGAGCAGCCGGGGCTGGGCATCTGCGGGGGCAGCGTCGACGTGTTCATCGAGTCCTGGAGCAGCTGTCCCCCCCAGGCCGCGCCCGGCCCAGAGGCGGTCGGTGGGGCCGCGGAGGTTGTCCGCGCCGCAGTGGGCGCCCTGGAGGAGGGCCGTCCCGTCACCCTGGTCACGGTGATTGACGCCGAGGGCCGCTGGGCGGCCGCTGCCGGCGCGCGGATCCTTTTCGGCGACCGCGGGCCAGTCAGTGCGGTCACCGCCCCGGAGGAGCTGATGGCCCAGGCGGCGCTGGCCACAGTCGGCCCGCGGCCCGGGCCGACGGCAGGGACCTGGGTCCGGACGCTTACCGCGGGGGACGGCGCCGCGCAGGCCCGGGTCCTGGTCGAGCCGCTGCGCCCGCCGGAGGCGCTCCTCATCATGGGTGGCGGGCACATCGCCCAGCCCTTGGCCGCGATCGCCACCATCTGCGGCCTCGCCGTGACCGTTGTCGACGACCGCCCGGGCCTTGCCACCCCGGCCCGCTTCCCGGCGGCTCGAGCCGTGACGGCCGATGCGGCCAGCTTCCTGGCCCAGCGCCTCCCCGGGGCCGAGACCCATGTGGTGTTCGTGAGCCGGGGGCCAGCGCAGGACATGGCCGGGCTGCGGGCTCTCCTGAACTCCGCCGCCGGCGGTTACGTGGGGCTGATCGGCAGTGAACGCCGGGTCTGGTCCGTGCTCACGGCGCTCCGCGCCGAGGGCGTGCCAGCGGAACAGTTGGCCCGGGTCCACGGGCCGGTGGGGCTCGCCCTCGGCGGCACGTCACCGGCGGAGATCGCCCTGGAGATCATGGCCGAGATGCTGGGGTGGCGGCACCAGAGCACCGGTCAGGAGCGGTCGGCCCGCCTGCGCCGGCGCCTCCTCAGTCCGGTGGCGCCGGCCTCAGGCTGATCACCTGCGATTCGGGACGGGCGACCACCGCCGGGCAGTGGGCGTGGGTCGCGCAATGCTGGGAGACCGACCCCAGCAGGAGGCCGACAACCCCTCCGTGCCCCCGCGAGCCGACCACCCGCCGCGAGGCCCGTTCGCTGGCATCGGTCAGGAGCTGGGCGACTGAGCCCTCGACCGTCCTGCCCTCGATCTGAACCGCGGGGTGCTCCTGGGAAGCCGCGGCGATTTCCGTCGCCAGGACCTTCTGGTGGTAGTCGGTCAGCTCTTCCACGTCGGCGGGGTCGAAGAGGAAGCCGGGAGCTGCCGTGCCCAGGGTAGGGATGAGGTAGGAGCTGATCGCCAGGACCCGCTGGCCGCGGACCTCCGCCTCTCGGCCCGCCCACTCCAGGGCCTTGCGCGAGGCCTCTGAGCCGTCGACTCCGACCACGATCGGAAGGGGCTGGCTCTCCGTTTCCGAGATGGTGTTCGGAGTTCTGGTCATCGGACCCGGTGGCTTTATGCGGCGGTCGGGACGATGGCTGAGACGTCTTGTGCAACCGCCTCCACCATCAGCCTCAGCTGGCGGCGCGGCAAAGATGTGACCCTGGCGCGCACCTCAGTTGGGGGGCGCTCCCTAGCGGCAGCGCCGATCCCGGCCGGTCTGGAAGGGGAGAGGGCGGCGCTACCATGGGCGGCCAGGACATGAGCGCAGGTACGGGAAGGGCGGACGCGAATCCGCAATCACCGCCCGCCGAGGACTTGGAGGCCGCCCTGATCGAGGCCGGGGTGCTGCTGGCCTCGGAGCTCACCCTCCCCGCAGTCCTGCGCCGGCTGGTTGAGATAGCGGTCCGGATCACCCACGCTCGCTACGGGGCCATGGGGGTGACCGGTCCCCACGGTGAACTCGTGGAGCTCATCACCGTCGGGCTCACCGACCAGGAGCGAGCCGCCATCGGTCCCGCCCCCCGGGGGCTGGGGATCCTGGGAGCTCTGCTCCACGATCCCCACCCGCTGCGGCTGAGCCGGCTTCAGGACGACCCCCGCTCGGTGGGCTTTCCTCCCCATCACCCCCCCATGACCTCCTTTCTGGGGGCCCCAGTCCGCGCCCGGGGCCAACTGGTGGGCAACCTGTACCTGACCGATAAGGAGGGCGGTCGGCCCTTCGACGGCGCCGACGAGGGCGCGGTGGCCACCCTGGCGACCCAGGCCGCAGTCGCCATCGCCAACGCCCAGACCTACCGGGAGCTGCGTCAGCGAGAGCGCTGGTTGGGGGCCCTCCACGAGATCACCGCGGCGCTGCTGGCCGGTGAGCCGCAGCAGACTCTGATGAACTCGATCGTGCGCAGCGCTCGGGAGGTGAGCGGAGCCGACCTGGCCGCGATCGCGCTGGCGGTGGGCGGGGGGTCGAGCGAGCTGCGCGTCGCCGCCGCCGACGGTGCCGGGGCGGACCGCATCCTGGGCACCCCCGCGATGGCGTCGCGTACCACCTTCCACAGCGTGCTGGGCACGGGGCGTCCGTTGATCGTCCGGCCCTCGCCGGGCGACCGCTTCACCCAGTCTCTGCAGGGCGCCGGCATCCCGGTCGGGGTCCTGATGGTCGTCCCCCTGCTCATCCGCGAGCGCGCCAGCGGGGCGATCGTCCTGATCCGCTCCGCCCCGGATGCCAACTTCAACTCCGAGGACCTCAGCCTGCTCGAGAGCTTCGCCAGCCAGGCGACCCTGGCGCTCGACTACGCCGCCGTCCAGGTCCAGTCCCGGCGCCTGGCGGTGATCGAGGAGCGCCATCGAATCGCCCGTGACCTCCACGACGAGCCGGTCCAAGCTCTGATCTACCTGGCCCGGCGGCTGGAGGCGATGGCACTGGAGGCGGCCGCCACCGGGACCGCCGCCACCCAGTTGGAGGACACCATGCAGCTGGCCGTGGCGGTGGCTGACGGCCTGCGGCAGCTCACCGAGGGGCTGCGGTCCGAGATTCTCGAGTACGAGGGTCTGCCGGCCGCCCTGGGTGACTTGGCCGAGCGCTTCAGCGCCCGGGTGGGGATCCCGGCCGAGGTGTCGATTCGAGATGAGCTCCAGCGCTCGACGCCGGAGGTGGAGCGCGGCCTGCTCCGGGTGGCTCAGGAGGCGCTCAGCAACGTCGAGCGGCACGCCCAGGCCCGGCGGGTCCGGCTGGACCTGGCCGTGCGAGCCGGCCAGCTCAGTCTCCGGGTGGCTGACGACGGGGTCGGGTTCCTCGTCTCCGGAGAAGGCGCGGTCAGGCCGGGACTGGGGACGATCGGCATGCGCGAGCGGATGGAGCTGATGGGCGGCCGGCTCCTGATCTGGTCCCGACCACGCCGCGGAACCCTGGTGGTGGCCAGGCTCCCCAACGACGTGTACCAGCGGGCCGGTGGCAACCACGCCGGTGGCAATAGGTGATTTCTCGGAGCCCCGGGCCGGACGAAGCGGGTAGCCTCGACCCCGTGACGGGTGCGGGCGTGACCACCATCGTGCTGGCGGAGGACCACGCCCTGGTGCGTGAGGGCACCAGGCAGATCCTCTCGGCACAGAGCGACCTCAGGGTCGTGGGGGAGGCCGCCAGGGGCGACGAGGCGGTGCGGGTGGTCCTGGAACTGCGTCCGGACGTGGTCCTGATGGACATGCGCATGCCGGGGATGAACGGGATCGAGGCGACGCGCCAGATTCTGGCCCGGGCACCGGCCACCAAGGTCGTCATCGTCAGCGCCCATGAGGACGCCGACTACGTTCGCGAGGCGCTGGCCGTGGGAGCGGCCGGCTACATCCTCAAGACGGCGCCGGCCCGGGAGCTGGTGGAGGGCATCCGTGCGGTGGCCGTGGGTTCGCTGGTGCTCTCGCCCAGCCTCTCCCGGCGTCTGGCCCAGTCCCGCGACGAGCCCGCCAGGGCCAGCGACCGGCTGAGCGCCCGGGAGCTGGCGGTGCTTCGTGAGATCGCCCTGGGTCACGGGAACAAGGAGATCGCCCGCGACCTGGGCATCAGCCTGCGCACGGTCGAGGGCCATCTCCACAACATCTTCGAGAAGTTGCGGGTCACCTCCAGGACCGAGGCGGTGGTGTACGCGGCCAACCGCGGGATCGTCTCCATCGAGTCGACCGAGGCCAGATGAGCCTCCCGTCGGCTCGTTCCGGCAGGTACCGGACGGAGTTGGTGCGACTCGTGGCCTAGGGGACGGCGGCCGAGTGGCTGCGATCTTTCGGGCGATCGAAGCCGAGCGGAGTCAGCTGGCCGAGCTGCTCAACGACGAGCCGGTCCAGACCCTGGCCCACATCTCCCGGGTCCTGCAAAGCCTGGATGACATCCCGGACGCAGCGGCCCCGGCGGCTGCGGCCTTCGATCCTCGACGACCTGGGGTTGGGGGCCGCACTCCGCCAGCTGGCCGGGGATTTCGCCGTGGCCTCGACACTCACCGTCCGGGCCGACCCGGGGGCTGTGACGGGGACCGGGCTCGCCGAGGCGGATCTCGCGCTGTTCCGGGTGGCTCAGGAGTCCCTGCGGAACACCGAGGTCCATGCTGCGGCGACCGAGGTCGACTTGCGGCTGCGCCGGCGGGGCGCCCGGGTGAGCCTCACTGTGGGTGACAACGGCATCGGTCTGGCGGCGTGTTCCCAGATGGCTGGCTCCGGCACTGGCTTCCCGGACATGTGGGAGCGGATGCGGTCGGTCGGGGGCAACCTGACGGTGCGCTCGAGGCCGAGCGTGGGGACGGTGGTGCTGGCCACGGTGCCAAGCTCGGCTCCGCCCCGCCCTTAGGGATCGGGTCGGGTCGGCTCAGCGCCGGCGGCCGAAGCCTTCGAGGGCTGGCCCCGGCCTGGCTAGGCTCTGGCGCCGATGGGTGCGAACGCTCGGCGGTCCCGAGGAGTTCAGGGCCCCTCCCTGCGCTCACCGCCCCCGGGCGTGGTCTCGGTGGCGGAAGGCCGCCGGCGGGACTGCCGTCGAGCGCCTAGCGGACCCGCTTGGCGCCCACCAGGGCAGGCAGCTGCGCCTGGGTCACCCGGACGCGAACGTCGACCGCGCGAGACCCACTGGCGCCGGCGATGACCGGGTTGGCTTCGATCTCCGCGATGGCGCTGTGGGCCTCGGCCATGGCCGCCAGCCTGACGATGACGTCGCAGAGTGCCTTGAGGTCCACCTTGGCGGCACCCCGGAACCCGTCGAGCAGGGGGAATGTGCTCAGCTTCCGGAGCATCTCCTCGGCTTCGCCAGGCCCGATCGGCGCCAGCCGGACGGTCATGTCGCGGACCAGCTCAACTGCCGTCCCCCCGGCCGCGACCACGACCACGGTCCCGTAGGCGGGGTCGTTGGTCGCCCCGACCAGGACCTCGACTCCGGTCGGCGCTTGCTCCTGGAGCAGGAATCGCGTCACCGGAGTCGCGGTGCCCGCGAGCCGCGCCTGCATCTGCCGGGCGGCCAGCTCCACCTCAGGCCCTGCCTCCAGCCCGACCACCACAGCCCCCAGCTCACTCTTGTGCAGGATGCCCGGGCCGACTCCCTTCAGCACCACCTTGGCGCCCAGGTCCAGCGAGGCTTGAGCCGCCTGCTCGGGGGTCTCAACCTCGGCCGAGCGCAGAACCGGAATTCCGTAGGCCCGCATGATCGAGTCGGTCTCGGCACTGTCGAGCCACGCGCGCTTCTCCAGTAGACAGTGAGCCACCGTGGTCGCCACCGCCACCGGATCGACCCCGGCCGGGACCGCGGGCTCGCTCCGGGGACGCTTGCGCCACTCCGCCAGCCGGCAGGTGCCGGCCAGGGCCCGGACGGCGTTCTCGGGGAGTAGGAAAGTGGGGATGCTCACATGGTCCGACTTCACATGCCCCGTGATCCCCGAGTTGGCCATGAACACCCCGATGATCGGGATCGGCTGCTTGAACCTGGCCACTGCGTCCGCCAGAGCCTGGGCCACGTCCTCGGCCCGGGTCAACATGGGAGGGATGAAGATGACCACGATGGCGTCCACGTTCTCGTCGGCGGCCACCATGTCGATCACCGCGCCGTAGTCCTCGGCGGAGGCCGAGGCGATCATGTCAATCGGGTTGCGGACGGAGGCGTGGGGGGAGGAGAGTCGCGCGGCCAGCTGGGTCCGGGTGGCAGCGGCCAGCTCGGCGACCTGGAGGCCATTCGACTCGCAGGCATCGGCGCAGAGGATCCCGGGACCGCCCGCGTTGGTGATGATGGCGACACGGTTCCCCTGGGGAAGCGGCTGGGTCGACAGCAGCGCCATGAGGTCGAACATTTCGCCCAGGCTGTGGGCTCGGAGCGCTCCGGTCTTCTCGAAGAGGGCGTCGACGGCGGCATCGGAGGCCGACACCAGGGCGGCGGTGTGGGAGGCCGCGGCTCGTTGCGCAGCGACGCCGATCGCGCTCTTGACCACCACGATCGGCTTGGTCCGGGAGACCCGCTCGGCGATCTGGGCGAACTTGCGGGCGTTGCCGAACGATTCCAGGTAGAGCGCGATCACCTCGGTGCGCGGGTCCCCATCCCAGAAGCTCAGCAGGTCGTTTCCACTGATGTCGGCCTTGTTGCCCACCGAGATGAAGGCGCTGAGCCCGAGGCCGAGCCGGCGAGTGGCGTCTATCACTGCTAGCCCCAGGGCACCGCTCTGGGAGAGGAACCCGATCTGGCCCCGATCTGGTGGCACCGGCGCGAAGGTCGCGTTGAGGCCGACCTCTGGGCTGGTGTTGATGATGCCCATGCAATTCGGCCCCACGATGCGCATCCCTGAAGAGGAGCAGATCTCGAGGAGCTCATCCTGGAGGCCCCGCCCCCGCTCACTCTCCTCGGCAAACCCGGCGGAGATCACCACCAGGGATCGGACCTCCTTGGCGGCGCATTCTCGTGCCACGGCGATCACCGCCGACACCGGGACCGTCACCACGGCCAGATCCACAGGGCCCTCGATGTCGGTGACGTGCCGGTAGGAGCGGACCGATTGAATGAACTCGGCCTCGGGGTGGACGGGATAGACCGGGCCCTGGAATTCGCCCTCCAGAAGGTTGTGGAAGATCGTGCCGCCGATCGTGCGGCGCTGACGCCCGGCGCCGATCACCGCCACCGACTTGGGGTTGAGGAGCATCCGGACAGCCGAGGCCGAGGCCTGCTCCTCGCGCTCCTCGAAGCGGTGCATCGCCTCGGGGGTCAGCTCGGTGGGGAACTCCAGTCTCACCAAGCCCGGCTGTGAGTAGGTGTGAATCGCGAATCCACTGTGCGCGAACACGTCCAGCATGGCCGCGTTCTCCGGCTGGACGGCGGCTTCGAA
>PLTL01000285.1 GCA_003164475.1 Candidatus Dormiibacterota bacterium
GCCGCCGCTGAGGCGTCCGACCCTCGCGGGCCGCGGTCCCTGCCCGCGCAGGACCGCCTTGCCACCGGATTGCCAGCGCATTGCCACTACAGCCCGATCTGGGGGCCGCCCGGGACCTGCAGCCTCACTTGAGCCGGCACGCGGCGCGACCTGCGAAGCCTCGCACGCAGCCGCCACAGTTCGGCGGCGGCCCTCGCGATGACCTGGATCCGTGCTCCGGTCGGCATCCCGGTCAGGCGCGGGTAGTGAGACACGCCGACATCGACGACGCGAAGGTGGCGTTCGCGCGCTCTGAGCAACAGCTCCGTGCTGACCAGCGCGCCGTCGGATGTCAACCCCTGTCCCACCTCCCGCGGGAAGAGCTTGAACCCGCAGTTCACATCTCGGGCGGTGGCTCCGAACAGAGCGTTCACCAGCGTGAAGAAGGCGAAGTGGTTAAGGCGGCGGATCATGGGATCAGCACGTCTCGTCCGGTAGCCACAGACCACGGTCGCGCCATCCCAATGCTGCAAGAGGAGTCGAAGGTCGCGCGGGTCGAACTGACCGTCGCTGTCCATCAGCAGAATCGCCTCGCCGCCGGCCGATTCGAAACCACTGCGGAGCGCGGCCCCGTAGCCTTGATTGCTCGCGTGCGAGACCACCCGGACAGCGCCGAGCTCGCTCGCGACCAGCCCACAGACCTCCTCGGTCCCGTCCGAGCTTCCATCGTTGACCACGATGACCTCGAAGGCGCTGAAGCCGGCCTCACGCACGGCTGCGCAGCTCCGCCGTACAGTCGTCGCGATCACAGCCTCCTCGTTGTACGCCGGGAGCACGACGCTGACGCTGGCCGGTCGGAACTTTCCACGCGCAACCCCCGGGGACGCGGTCTCGCGTTCCAGGTCCGCCGTCGTTCCGGGTTCGCGCTTGCGGTACAGGTCTGTGATCAGGGAAACTCCGATGGCTAAGGGCCCAACACCCGCCAGTGCAAAGAGCACCGTGCTCCCACTCAGCGTCTGACCCGTCTCGACCCAGAGCGTGAGGACCGCAAGCCCGGGCAGCACGACAGCTGCGTAGACCGTTGTCAATCGCAAGCGACTGGCCGCGATCATTGAGGGTACCGGCCACCCAAGGTACTGTGTCGAGATTGTCGGCGACAGACCGAGCAGAAGACACGCGGACGCAGCGAAGAGGTCCTGGATCGGCGCCCTGCGCAGAATCCACCCGACCGCGGCGATCGCCACCAAGATATCGACGTTGAGTGCGACCGTGATGCCCTTCGGCATGAGCCCGAACACGGCTATTCCCAGTGATGACGGGTTTCCGGTGTACGCCACTGTCTGCACGATACCGGCCAGCAGGTGGTCCGGGTGAATCGTCGCATAGGATGCGAACGCGAGGGCGGGAATGGCAACCGCGAGACCGACGAACGCCGCGCCGCGGCGGAGACCCAGCCGGAAGACCATCAGCGGCAGGAAGAACACCGGCCATGTCTTGATGGCGAGCGCCGCCCCCAGCTGCAGCCCGGCCCGGCCGGGCGTGCGCTCCAGCAGGTGAAGCGCCCAGAGCAGGGGGAGCAGGACCAGGGAATCGAACTGGCCATGCAGAGCGCACACCGCGATGGCAATGGGGCTGAGTGCATAGAGAAGTGCCGCGCGCCTGCCGAAGCCAGCAGGCGCGATCCACAACAGAGATACTGCCACCCCGGCGTCGGCGAGGCAGAAGAGAGACTTCTCCATCATGGCGAAGCCGTACGTGCTGCTGGAAGCGACCGTCCCGCACAGGGCGGACCACCAGACAACGACGGGGGGATAGTTCTGCCGCGCGAGGGCCGGCTGGACAAAGACGTCAAGACCATGGCGCAGCTGCTCACCCACGATCTGGTATGACGCGATGTCGTACGCGGCGCCTTCCTGAACAAGCATGAAGGCCGCTCGCAGGGCCAGAGCCAGCAAGCCGACCTCCACCACGTCCAGAAGGCCCACGCGACGGGCCGACCTCGGTTCGCCGCGCACACAGATGGCCACTGAGACGCCAAGACACAAGGTGAGCCCCACCAGGGTCAGGGTGTGGAGGCTCATGATTTGGGACACGGTCACGCCGCGCGGGCCGTGGGCAGCGGCTCGGCGAGGATGCGCGCGGCCACCTGCTCCCCCAGCTCAAGGCTGTAGTTGATGCCCCGATCCCAGGGGTAGATCTGCGCCATGTTGGCTGCGAGGACCCCGGTCACGCCGGTCTCCGCCGGGGGCCTCTGAGCCGCCCATCCGGGGCGGATGATGGGCTGCGCCGACGGCGCTCGGAAGACGTGAGCGGCCAGGGGCGAGGCGAAGCCGGGATGGAACGCACCGGCCGCAGCCTGGAGGAACTGGGCTCTGATGGCCTCGTCATCGAGGTCGAGCATGGGGTTCTCGGGCGAGACGTACCGGCCCAGGTACACGATCACGCGGCCGCCGTAGTCTGCAGTGCCCACCAGTCGCGTGTGCTCGACCGCCACCGTGAACGGCAGCTTGGGGTCGACCACCGTCACCCAGTAGTAGGGGAGCACCGACTGGCTCAGCTCGACCACAACCACGATCGCCGCGTGGTATCTGGTCCGCGCGCAGGCAGCGCGGAAGCTGGGGCTCACCGTTGGCACACGGCGCACCAGCTCGGCGAGCGAAGGCGTCCAGACCAAGATGTCGGCCCTGATGGTGTCACCGGCGGAAGTGGTCACGCTCCGCACACGTCCTCCGGCCACCGCGATCTCGCCGAGCCCGCAGCCGAGGCGAAGCTCCACGCCACGGCTGGTTGCGTGAGCAGCCAGCGCGTTGTTGAAGCGCTGGAAACCGCCACGGACATAGCCGAGACGCTCCCGCCCACCTAGGGAGCCGCCGACCCGAGCCCGAAACCGCGCCCAGAGCCAGGCCATGGAAACCAGGCCCCGATCCTCACTGAACTTGGCGTCGAGGAGCGGGCGCCAGAAGACATCCATCTCCTTGTCGCTTGCCCTTCGCCTGAGCCAATCCTCGGCGGTCACGGAATCGAAGCCGGCGGGGCTGTCGATTGCGCTCAACCTTTGGATTCGTCGCCCCAGCCGCAGACGATCGGCTAGCGGAAGGGGGGTGAAGCTCGCCAGCGATAGGGCGGTCCCAAAACGATGCATGCGATCCCTGGTGAAGAACCCCATGGTCGCCGGGAGGTACTCGAGCGCCCCGCCAAGACCGACCTCGGCGATCCAGCGCTGCGCCACGCTGTCACTGCGGAAAAGGTGATGGTAGTACCTCTCCACAAACGTTTCCACCCCCCTCGAAACCGCCTGCCAAGCCACCGGGCTGGCGAGACGGCTCCAGGACCGTCACGGCGGCGCCGGCCTCGGCCAGCCGCGTTGCGGCCGCCAGCCCGCCCACACCTGCGCCCACGACCACCACTTTGTCGGGAATCGCCAACGGGGTCTCCTCAGGTAGCGTTTGGGCAACGCAGCCTCGGCGATGGTAGCGGAGGCGGACTGTGCCAAAAAGACATCGCAGTGACGATCAGGCAACGCCTTGAGGCGCGCCGCGTCAGCCCATCCGAAGGGACGCTTGCACTCGTTTCAGGCGTCAAGAAGAGGCTGGATGGGTCCTGGATGTGGAGGGGCCACGCTCCCTCGCGGCACTGAGCCACTGGGCCGACAGTATCGG
>PLTL01000376.1 GCA_003164475.1 Candidatus Dormiibacterota bacterium
CCTCCTTAGGACCGCGCGGTCCCAAGTCCAACCCCCCGGCCCCAACCGAGGGCCTTCGCAGCCGCCATTTTACACCCGGACGGCTAAGAGTTTGGTAGGTCTCGGACGGGCGTCGGGGGTGGCCTCGCGCCGCCAGACGTTGGGCCGTCAGACGGACGCCACGTCGAGCTGGGCGGGCGCCGCGATAGCCACGTCCCGGGCTTCGCCGCCAATCTCCTCCAGCGAGAGGCCAGAGGGTTCCGGGAGGATCCGGGTCAGGAGCAGGCCAATCAGGGCGGCTCCGCCGGCGATAGCCATGACCGCGGACAGTCCGAGGTCCCCATTCACGATCGGGAAGGTCAGGGTGCCGATGAAAGCCCCCACCTTGGCGAAGCCGGCCGAGAAACCGTGGCCCGTGGTCCGCGCCGAAACGGGGAAGAGCTCGCTGGCCAAGAGGAAGGTCGTGGTGTTGGGCCCGAACTCAGTGAAGAAGTAGCTGATCCCATAGATGAGCACGAAGGGAACGATCAGACGAGTCACCCTGGGGATCAGGGCGATGGACAGAAAGGCCAGCCCCATCATGGCGAAGCCGAACAGCTGGAGCCGGCGGTGACCGATCCGGTCCACGGTGGCGAAGGCCAGCACGTAGCCGGGCGCCGCGGCGACCGTGAAGATCAGAAGTGCGATGGCCGTGTCGGTGATGAGGCTGGCGCCGGGAGCAACGGCCTTGAGGATGAGCGGAGTCGAGATCGTGTTGCCGTAGAAGGCGTAGTCGAAGACGAACCAACAGCCTGCCGTTCCCAGCAAGAGCGTCAGGTAGCGGCGACTGGAGAGGAATTGCCGAAGAGTCAGCTTGGCATGGGTTGTGACCATTTCGGTGCCGGCGCTGACCACTCCCGCCGTGAACTTCTGCATCTGCGCCGCCGCTTCCGCTGCCCGCCCCTGGATCTGGGCGACGTAGCGAGGTGACTCCGGCAAGGTCCGCCGCAGGTAGATGACTCCCAGGGCGGGGATGGCGCCCAGACCGAGCATCACCCTCCAGGCAACGTCGCCGTGCACCCCGAGGCCCAGGATGAGGAGCGCCACCAGCGGACCTGCGAGTAGACCCAGGGCCTGCATCGAGAAGACCATTCCCACCAGGCGGCCCCGGTTCTTGCGGTTGGCGTACTCGCTCATGAGGACCGCGCTCACCGGGTAGTCACCGCCGATCCCGACGCCCAGCACGAAGCGCCAGACGATGAGCCACACCAAGTTGGGGGAGAGGGCACTGCCGATCGCTGCCACCGCCATGAGGGTGGCCTCCAGACCGTAGATCTTCTTGCGACCGAAGATGTCCGCGATCCGGCCGAACACGGTGGACCCCACGAAAGCGGCCAGAAGTGCCGTACTACCGATCAGCCCGATCAGGATGGGGGAGGGGTGGTACTCGATCTTGATGAGGGCCAGGGCCGTGCCGATGATGAANNGTCGTAGGCGTCGGTGAAGAAGCCAGTGCCGGCGGTCAGTACCGCCCGAAGGTGGAAGCGGCTTAGGGGGGCCTCGTCGAGGGCCTCTGCCACTCCCTTGGCGACGGTCGCCTGCGTCACCCGCAAATGATCCTTAAGTGACGGTTAGGGACAAGTAAAGAACCGATTAAGGGAGAGGCTGTGAGGATCCTCTCGGGCACGAGTGCCGACCACTGTCCGGGCCCCGGCCTGCGCAACCCGCGGCGGGGCCTTGACGACAAACGTTTGCGGTGCCGAGCGCACTGGCAGCAGGCTGACGCGCGGTCGTCGAGGGCGGCGCCAGCCACGCGGGGGTCAAGGGCCGGAGGGGTGGGTGGCCTGCGCTGACGTGATCCGGGTGAGCGGCTCCTCGGCGCTCGGGGTCGCGCCCGGGAGAGCCGCCATGGCGCCGCGGTCGGGTCCGCTTCCCACTGGCGCAGCCTCTCTTGGGGGTCGGCCTGGCCGGCCCAGTGGCGTTGACTCCCACCTGCGTCGCAGGTACCCTACTGTTTCGACCGGGCGCGGGCCGCTTGGGCAGCTGGCAGCAAGGGATTGAGGTGGAGCAGTGACTGACCAGACCACTTCCGGGAGCGCCCCGCCGCCACCAGATCCAGAATCCGGGGAGTTCACTTGGGCCCAGACGGCAGGTGGCTCGGGCGGAGTCACCCCACCCCCCCCGGCTGGTGGCGCCTACCGTTCCAACCCCTCGGTCGTCCAGTCTCAGGCGTCTGGTCTGTCGCTGGCGGGCTTCTGGGTCCGGTTCCTCGGCTACTTGGTGGACGGTGTTCTCTTGGGGGCCGTTAGCCTGATCCTCTCCGCCCTGCTGAGGACGACCACGACCAGCACGGTGGGTGGGGTCACGGTCACGACCACCACCGGATCCGTCGCGCTGGTCGAGGTGATCGATCTCATCGTTGGCGTTGCCTACTTCACGTGGTTCTGGTCGAGCCGGGGTGCGACCCTGGGCCAGATGCTGGTGGGAATCCGGGTGGTCGACGCCGACACCGGCGGGCCCTTGAAGCCCAGTCAGGCCCTGATTCGGTACATCGGCTACATCCTCTCAGCGATCCCGATCTTCATCGGGTTCATCTGGGCGGCCTTCGACTCCCGGAAGCAGGGCTGGATGGACAAGCTGGCCAGCACCCAGGTGGTGAAAGGCTAGGAGCCTGGGGCTCTGCCCGCCGAGATCAATACGGGCTGATGACGGTTACTTGAGAGC
>PLTL01000126.1 GCA_003164475.1 Candidatus Dormiibacterota bacterium
TCCGCCGGGTGGCCGAGCGCGTCGGGCGGACGCCCGCACAGGTCCTGTTGCGGTGGTGCATCCAACGCGATGTGCCCGTCATCCCCAAGTCGACCCACCGCGAGCGCATCGAGGCGAACGCCCAGATCTTCGGCTTCCAGCTGTCCGACCAGGAGATGCGGGAGCTCGACGCGCTCGACCGGACGGCGGGCACCGACCGCGCCCTCGAACACCCGTGGTGGTGAGGGTCGCGGGGCGGGATTCCTGGCACCGGAAAGCGGATCGGGATCAGGGCACGGTCACGCCCTGGAGGACGACCGGGCCGACGGTGGGGTCCAGCTCCTGCTGGACATTGACGCTGGTCGGCGGGATGGTGTCCATCACGTAGGGAACGTTGGTGACGTAGCCCCCGGAGAGCTGCTCGAAGCCGGAGGTGCAGATGGTCGGCTCTGGAACCAGCCCGCTCTCCAGGGCAGAGCAAACAGCGAAGTTGTACCCGCCGCTCGGGTCATCCGCCGGGACCGGGACGAACTGGCGGGCATCGTCGAAGCCGTAGCCGTTCTGGGCGGCGAGGGTGACGGTGAAGGTCCACCCGGCCCACGCTGACGCGGCGGTGGACGACGGGGCGCCCAGGATCGAGGCGGGGACGGTAATGGTGACCAGCCCGGGCGTCTCGCCTCCCGAGGGGTTCAGCTGGGCGGGCGAGACCTGGGGAGTGCCCAGGCCGCCGCCGCAGTTGGGGTAGCTGTAGCTCAGCCCGGAGGTGGTCGTCGACGGTGTGATCCAGCAGTCGGTGCCGAAGCCGTCCACCTCGATCACCTGGTTCCAGGCGTCAGCGCTGGCGATCGAGTAGTTGAAGGGGCTGGCCGCCGCGGTCGACTGGAGCTCTCCGGCCGGAACGCTCCCGCTTGGGGCGTGGATGTAGATGTCGAAGAGTTGGACGCCGTCCAGGGAGCCGAAGGTGGACACGAGGTTCTGGATACCGATCTGGAAGCTCACCGTCGAGCCCGAGTCGATGACGGCGAGTGCATAGGAGCCGCCGCAGCCGGTGACCACGTTGCCGAGGCGGAGGGAGTCGGGCGCGAAGGAGGAGCTGGTCGGATAGGCGTAGACGCCCGTGGTAGCGGTGTAGGGAGAGTACCCGGGCCCGTTGCCGCCGCCTGCGGCCGCCGAGGCGCAGAGCACGTCAGTGCCGGCGACGAGAAGGTCGGTGACCGTGAAGATCGCCTCATTGGTGGCGCCTCCGGCCGTCACCGCGACCTCGACCGAGTTGCTTCCCGTCGCGAGGCTCACCGGCGAGGTGAAGCTCCCCGTCGAGCCGGCGGTCACCGTGGTGATGGTCGTGGTCGGCGAGGTCGAGCCGAGGGCTGTGCCGGTGACCGCAATGTCGACGGTCGCTCCCGGCGCGGTCGTGCCGCTCACGGTGGTGCTGGCCGCGTCGACGGTCACCGAGGGACGGGTGAGGTTCATCGGCACGTTGCCTCCGCTCACCGAGAGCGGTGCCGAAACGGTGAGCGGCGCGGTGGCCGGAGCGCTGGGAAGGTACCGTTGGGCGACGATGCTGGGTTGCTCCAGCAGGCTGCCGGTCTGCATGTCGCGGAGCAGCCGGAGCAGCTGGGCCTGGGCCCAGGTCAGCGGAGCGGCGGAGCCATCCGCCTGCCCGTCCCTGAATCCGATCGACGCGGTGGTGGGATCGGAGCCATAGGGCGAGGCCGGAACATTCGGGTAGTTCCAGACCTGCTCCGGCACCAGCCCGACACCGCTTGCCGAGTTGAGCATGAAGGAGAGATCCGCCTGGAGCGTCGAGGAGTTGCCGGCGAGGATCTGGTACTCGCCGTTCTCCCCCGAGAGCACCGGCCACGGATGCCCAGTGCCGGTGTCGGTCGTCGCCCACGGCTCACCCGTGAGGGGGCAGTTGGCATTCGCCTGGACCTCGACCGCGCTCGTGTCGCAGTCGCCATAGCCGTCGCCGTTGTAGCGCATCACCCCGGTTCCCGACGGGGTGGAGACATCGATGGTGCTGGCCGCCACCGCCAGGGAGTTGACCACCACGGGGTTGTTCGCCGGCAGCTCGCCGAGGCGGGTGAGCTCCAGGAAGCCCTGGTCGACGACCGACCGCTGGTCAACCTGGCCGCTGTTGCCGTTGCCCAGCGTGTAGGTGATGCCGGACTGGTCGGGGGTGCCGGTCTTGTCGACCCGAATGAAGTAGGGGCTGGAGGAGAGCGAACCGTCGTCGGTCACCGTGGTGCTGAGGATGAGCTGGCGGAAGTCGTCAGCGGAAGCCAGGAAGAGCCGCTCCGAGGCGGTGTCGCCCTGGACCTTGGCGATCGCGGCCGCGGCCACCAGTCCGGCGACCTCATCGGCCATCGTCGAGGGCGAGAAGCCCGTCTGCTCCTCCCAGCGCTCCACCCCGTCAGCCGGGCCGTTGGCGACCAGGAAGTCGGCCGCGGGCTTGATGTGGTCCTGGTAGAGGGTCGAGTCGCTCGCCATGCCCGCCTGCCAGGCCGCCAGGACGGGGTCGGCGGTCTCGTCGAGTTGGAGCCCGCCGGTGTCGGGGGCTGCCTCGCCGTTCAAGAGACCGTTGCGCGGGAAGGCGCCGCTCGGCAGCTGCATGTCGTCAAACCAGTATTCGACCATCTGGCGGGCGGTGCCGATGTCCCCATCCGCCAGGAAGCCGGTGAAGGTCTCATAGGCGTCACGTGGGAAGACCTCTCGGTACGAGCCGAAGTAGGGAGCCAGGCCGTCTCCGGCCGGGGTGCCGGCGGACACCGCCTGGCCCCATGGGCTGGCGAGCGCCGCTGCGGTAGCGCCCGCGAAGGTCTTGTCCTCGCTGGCCTTGACGACGTTGGCGCTCAGCCAGTAGGCCTGCTGGTCGGCCGCGGTCAGGGTGATGCCGCCAGGCGCCGAGGGGCCCGCCGGCGAGCAGAGCTGGGAGTCGTAGTCGACCCACTGCTGCTGGTACTGGAGGAAGGTCGCCGAGAACGGCGCCGACGACGCCTGGAGGGCCGCCCCGAGAGCGCCGGGCTCGCTGCTGCCGAAGCCGAGTGCCACCGTCTCGCTGCTCACGGCGCTGGGCGAGAGCGACCTGGAGAGGCCGGCCGCCTTGGCCACCGCGGCAGCGATCGCCGGTGGGGTCAGGCTGGTCACGCCCGTGGCCCCCGGGGCGGCGGGGATGCAGCTGGGGCGGCAGCTGGAACCACCCGCGAAGCTGCCGCCGGCGTAGGCGTCCAGGTTGCCAGGGTCGCCGCCACCCGGCAGCGCAGCGCCCGGGCGGGCGCCCAGGCTCAACTGGACGGTCTGGACCACGTTGCCGTCGCTGGCGTCCGGAGCGGTGGAGGTGAGCGACCGGGAGGCGTCGAGCTCGTTCAGGCCATCGCTGGAGGCACCCACGAAACCGGTCTCGACCGCAGAGAACGGCGTGCTTGCCGCCAGGGCGGCATAGATCGGGCTCGCGTAGCTGCGGTTCACCGCCTCAGTCAAGGAGTTCGTGGAGTAGGAGAGCGGCACCTCGCCCCGGCCGGTGGAGACGATCGTCGCCGACTCGGCACCGGCGTTGCCGGTGCCGCCGCCCCCGTGGCCATTGAGCAGCGGGTTGAAGCGGAGATAGACCTTGAGCCCGATGTGAGCGCCGGGCAGCGCGACCAGGCTGTACTGCATCACGACGGCCTCGGTCGAGGGGTCGGTCACGAAGTCGGTGACGATCGCGAAGTGCTGGGCGCTGTCGAGAGCGATGACCTGGCAGGCCATGCCCGTCATCCCCAGCGAGCTGACCGTGTAGGTCATGTCGCGCGGCTGCAGGGCCGTGAAACCAGGGCCGGTGACGATCGGGTCGAGGGTCTTGACGTCAGTGTTGTCGATGGTCGGCGCGTAGACGTCAGAGAGCTCGCCGTCAGCCACGGTGTACCAGACCTTCGAGGCGGTGTCGGCTGCCGTGCCGACGCAGTCCTTGTTCGCCTCGTCGTAGTAGGAGAGCGCGCCCGGCGCCCCGGCGGCCTCGGCCTCGGGCCTGCCGATGGTGAGGTCGAAGACGTGCATCGAGGTGACGTTCTTGCCGACTCCAGCCGAAACCGTGGGCAGGGTCACCGAGGTGACCCACTTCGACGGGTTGAGGGGGACGGCGGCGTAGGAGAGGCTGACGGGGATGGAACCGCCCGGGTCCCAGCCCGCGGTCGTGGCCAAGAGGTCGGTGCCGCTCGAGGCCGCGGTGTCGATCCAGTCGCCCAGGGTCACCGATGCCGTCGACGTGCTTCCGTCCGTGTAGCTGACGGTGAAGGTCCCGCTGGCCGAGCCGTGGGCTGATGCCCCGACGATCCCGAGGGTCGAGCCGCGCCCCCACAGTGAGATGGTCTGACCGTCGGCCACCACGTTGTCACGGCTCCCCGGCGCGACGTTGGGCCACGTGATCGGCAGGCCATCGTGAAGGAGGCTTCCGCCAGGCGTCAGCGCGTCGGCAGTCAGCCCCGCGGAGGAGAACGAGTCGCCGATGCCATCGAAGTTGCCCGGCCCGGGCGCGGCGGGGGCGGTGATCGCGACGTTGTCGAAGGACTGGATGAGGGACCCGGCCCCTGCCGCGACCCTCGGGGCGGAGGCCACCGTCCCCAGGCTGAGGCTCCCGACAGCTACCGAGCAGAGCAGCCAACGACGACGTGCACCGTCCACGGCCGAACCTCCTACCCCAACCGCATCCCGAGGTGCCAGCCTCCCGGAGGCACCTCCGCCCCATGGTGCTGAGGGGTACCAACCAAGTCAAGCGGGCGGATCGACGGGTAGCGGGTCAGTTTGAGATGGCCCGGCCACCTGAGCACTGGACATCCCATTTCAATGGATTTGGCGGAGCGAGAGGTGGCGGAGCGAGAGGGATTCGAAC
>PLTL01000374.1 GCA_003164475.1 Candidatus Dormiibacterota bacterium
GGGAGACTCGGCCGAGACCCTGGGGCTGGAAGGGACCGAGTCCTACTCGCTGCGCAACCTCGACCAGCGCCTGCGGCCCGGGGCCGAGCTTCCGCTGGAGGTGCGGGACGCCGGCGGAAGGACCCGCCAGATCCGGGTGCTTGCCAGGTTGGACGGTCAGAACGAGGTCGAGTACCTCCGCCACGGGGGGGTGCTGTCGATGGTGCTGCGCCGGTTCCTCGCCCCCTAGCCGGCCAGCGCTCCGGTCGCACCTGCGCGTCCCCATGGAGCGCGCTCCCCCCGGGGCAGGTCCNNGGTCCAACACCCGCCGGTCATGGGGACGCGGGGTTCTCAGGCCTCCAGCACGCCCTGGGGAGCCCGCTCGTAACCGTCGACGCCGAGCTGAGCCGGAACACCCCAGGAGGGGCTGCGGAGGGGCTGGCCGAGCTGCGCTGAGAGCGCGGCGCCGACGAGGTGGTGCGGCTCGGGAGCGGCAACTTGCTCGGTGGCGGCTGGTCGAAGAGAAGCCAGGCGAGACCGGGGTGAACGTTTGCCCCGGTCACTCCGTATCCAGGAACGTGAGCCGAAACTCAACCGCCGTGCCCGTGCCCGACCGAGAGCTGCGTCCGCCGGCGCGATACCTGCCCGGCGTGGTCGGCGCCGCGCCGGGGCCTACGAGCGAGGAGTGAACTGATGAACCTGCTGAAACCTCTCCGGGCTCAACGTCGGGCCTACTCCGCCCGCGCCGGGCTGGCGATGGCCGCCTGCCTGGTGGTGGTGGGGTGCGGCAGCAGCACCGCCAGTCACCCGTCCACCTCCACGACCCAGTCCGCCGGAGGCGTCACCCTCAAGACGGCGTCTGTGGGTGGTTTGGGCACGGTGCTGGTCGACGGACAGGGGCGCACTCTCTACACACTCACCTCGGAGCTGCACGGCGCCATAACCTGCACCACCGCCAGTGGCTGCACCCAGGTCTGGGGTGAACTCGACCTCGGCAAGGGCCATGCCACGGCCCGGACCCGGGGCGCGACCCAGCCGTCCCTGCTGGGGACCGAGACCGGAGCCGCCGGTGGGCGGTTGGTCACCTACGGGGGCTGGCCTCTCTACACCTTCGCGGGGGACACGGCCCCTGGCCAGGCCAACGGCCAGAAGATGGTCAGCTTCGGAGGCACCTGGTTCGTCCTCTCCAGCTCGGGCCGCCTGGTGAAGTCCGCCGCTCACTCCAGCTCGCCGACTCCCAGCTCGGGTGGCAACGGCTACTGACCTGGCCGGAGCCCACCCGCTCGGCGGGCCACCATCCTTGGTGAGGGCCGCGCGGAACCGGGAACAACTCCTGGGCGGCCGTGGCGCTGCGGCGGAGGCCGGCCGCCCAGCCTACAGTGCCCTGATGGCCAGCGCAGAGCCCGGTCCTCCTGCCTCGCCCGGTCACGAGTACCCGGGGCAGTCCGAGGATGCTGGCCAGCAGGACGGCGTCGCGGCCGCCTACTCGGCCCACCGCGCCGAGCTGCTCGGCTTCGCTCGGCGCTCCCTGGGGGACGCGGAGCTGGCCGAGGACACGGTCCAGGAGACCTTCGCGCGGGCCTGGCGGGCCCGCCGACTCTTCAATCCCCGGCTGGGCGCCATGCGGGCCTGGCTCTTCGCCATCGAGCGCCACATCGTGGTCGACCTGGCCCGGCTCCGCGGCACCCGCTCGGCCCAGCCGCTGGGCAACAACGTGCCCTCCGCGGGGGATCCCCTCGACGACGCGCTGCGTGCCGCGATGGTGGAGCAGGCGGTGCGCGGGCTGACGCCCCTGCACCGAGAGGTGATCGTGGAGATCTACTTCCGGGGACGGTCCAGCCGGGAGCTGGCGGACGAGCTGGGGCTGCCCGACGGTACCGTCCGCAGCCGGCTCTACTACGCGCTCCGGGCGCTCCGCGCCAGGTTGGCCGCGCAGGGTTGGGAGCCATGAGCGAACCCTGCCCCGAGCGTCGGGGTGAACTGGCGATGGCTGCCGCGGGCCGCCTCGGGGGGGCGGAGCGGAGAGCACTCCTGGACCACTCCTCCAGCTGCCCCGGCTGTGGGGCCGCGCTCTCGGAGCTCCAGGCGACCGCCCGGCTGCTGCCGCTGACGAACCTGGCTCAGCTGGGCGAGCGCGACCGCGAACTGGTCCCCAGCATTGGGGGGCGGGCCGGTCGGGGACGGAGCCGAGAGGGCGTGCGGAGGGTGTCGTGGCGCTGGTTGGTCCCGACAGCCGCAGCGCTGGCATTGGGAGTGGTGGCGACGGCGCTGGCCCTGGCTCCCGGCAAACCGCTCCAGGAGACGGTCTCCCTCCGGGGCCCGGCGGGAGCCCGGGCCACCGCGGTGCTGACGGCGACCTCCGGGGGGACCGAGGTCGACCTGAGCGCCTCGGGCCAGCCGGCCGGCCAGGTGTTCACGGTCACCATGGAGTCCCGGTCGGGAACCTGGTGGCCGGCGGGCAGCTACCGCACCACGGGCGGGAGGGCCGAGGTCCGCCTCTCCTGCGGAGCCAAGACCTCAGGGATTGATCGGATCTGGGTGCGCAACTCCGGCGGCCGGATCGTGCTCCAGGCCGACATCTCCTGAGCGCCACCGCGAGCCGCTCCGCCATCGAGGGGCCCCGGGCCGGACCAACGCCAGAGGTCGCGTCGGGTGTCCGGTCATCCCCCCGGCGCCGCCGGCAACGGGCCACGCCAAGCTCAGCCCGGGGTGTCGACCGCCAGGGATCCTGGCTAGGCTATCTCCATGACCAGGCAGCGTCTTCGTTTGGCTATCGTCGGACCGGGCGACGTCGCCCATCGTGACTACCTGCCTGAGGCGCACCGACTCGCCGACTCGGCGGAGGTGGTGGCGGTGTGTGGCCCGAACGAGGCCCGAGCCCGGAGCACCGCGGAGAAGTTCGACATCCCCCGCTGGTACACCGACGTGGGCGAGCTGCTGCGCTGCGAGCCGTTTGACGCCATGATCAACCTGACGTCGCACACGGCTCACTTCGATGTGTCGCTGGCGGCGCTGCAGGCGGGTAAGCATCTCTATACGGAAAAGCCACTCGCGCTCTCCGTGGGCCGGGCCCGGGCACTTGCGGACGAGGCCGCGCGCCGCGGTCTGGTGCTGGCCTGCGCTCCCTCGGTCATGGTCTTCCCCCAGGTGCGGCGCGCACGGTCCATGGTTGCCTCGGGGATGATCGGAACCGTCTTCTCCGCGCGGGGAAGGTCCCTCGCCGGCGTGCCACCCTGGCCGGGATTCCTGTCGGATCCGTCGCACTACTTCGAGACCGCTGTGGGTCCCCTACCGGACCTGGCCGTCTACCCGCTGCATGCTCTGACCGGCATCCTCGGGCCCGCCCACTGCGTCATGGCCATGAGCCAGCGCACCCGCAGCAACTTCCGGGTGAGCGAGGGTCCGCTGGCAGGAAAGCAGGTGGAGATGAAGTCCGACGACGAATGGCATCTGCTGGTCAAGTGCGGGCGGGCACTGGCGTCCGTCGAAGCGAACTACTGCGCTCTGACCGCCCTGGGGCCCGAATGCGAGCTCATGGGCGACCGGGGTGCGCTCGCATTCAGCCTCTTTGACGGCTCAGCGCCGATTTCGGTGGTGACTGAGGGCAGCGGGCGGCGAGAGGAGGATGTTCCCCACCAGCGAGTGGCGGGGCCCGATCACATCCTCGGGGTCCAACACCTCGTCGATTGTGTTCGTGAGCGACGGCATCCCGTGCTCAGCGCCGAGCACGCCATCCACGTGCTCGAGATCGTCGAGGCCGTGCGGCGGTCGGCCGAGACGGGTCGCGCCGTGGAGGTGCTTTCTACGTTTCCTATGACCCCGCTCGCCTAGTGGGTGGGCCAGCCCGGACGCCTCCGCGGACGCCCGCGGCACCTGGTCGCTCGTCTTCCGCCTGCTATTCTGCCCCCGTGGGTTGCGACGCCACGCGCGATGGGGGGACATTCTCGGCCGCCGCTGGCGGGGGATCGGCTCACCTCTCGGCGTCGATGATGTGCGCGGACTTCCGAGCACTTCCGGAGCAGCTCACGTCCCTGGATCGCGCGGGCGTGCGCTGTGCCCACCTCGACTTCGGGGACGGACACTTCGTACCCAACCTTCCCCTGGGTGTGGAGGTCTTCGGTCAGCTGCCTCCCCGAACCTCATGGACCCGCGAGTGTCACCTCATGATCGAGGAGCCGCTGGCACTACTGCATCTGTTCACTCCCCGGGCCGACCTGATCATCTTCCACGTCGAGGCTGCGGTCGACCCGATGGCCTGCATCACCGCCATCCGCGGGGCCGGCCCCCGAGTGGGGATCGCCCTGAATCCCCAGACCCCACCCGAGGTCCTGCTCCCCCTGCTTGCCGACGTGGACGAGGTGCTCGTCATGGGGGTCGAGCCGGGTTTCGCTGGCAGTCCCTTCGTCCCCGCCGCCATCGAGAAGGTCCGCCAGATCCGCGCTCTGGCGGATGGCGTCAAGCCCGACCTCCTGATCGAGGTCGACGGTGCTGTGAGTGCAGATAACATCCCCAGCCTGGCCCAAGCTGGAGCGGACCGCTTCGTGGGCGGCACGTCAGGTCTGTTCCGGGGCGACAATCTCGAGGCCAGCGCTCGCGCCCTGATCTCCTGCATCGATCAGGCGGTCGGAAGGCGAGCTTCCTCACCCAGTCAGGCCGGGGATCTGCGAGGGTGACTGGCAAGGGACACCACGGTGCGCGCGTTGGGAGTCCCGACTCCGACACGGACACACTGGCATCTCGGCCGGCCCCGGACGCTGATGGCGTCGAGGCCACTGCCATCGGCGTCGATGTCGGTGCCAGTCGCCTCAAGCTGGCACTGGTGGACAGGAGGGGTACGGTCCTCAGTTCGACGGTCCTCCCCACTCCTCGCATCGGGTCAGGACCCGAGATAGTGGATGAGATAGCGGCGGCGGTCGTCGCTTTCAAAGCCACGACTGCGGCGCTGCAGGCCGCTCCCCAGGGTATTGGCATCGTGGTACCACACCACATCGAGGGACCGCAGTGGGTACAACGGTGGGCCAACAACATGCCAGCGCTGGACGGCCTTGCCCTGCGACCTCTTCTGGTCGAGCGCCTTGGCGGTGAGCTCGCCATGGCCAATGACGTCAGTGCGGCAATCATGGCCGAGCACCTCTTTGGCCGTGGTCGTGGGCTGGATCGCCTCCTCCTGATGGGGATCGGCACGGGGATCTCCATGAGCGTCATCGCAGATGGCGAACTGCTCCAGTACACCTGGGGGACGGCCGGAGACTCCGGCATGATCATCGTCGATACCGCCGGTCTTCTGGAATGCTCGTGTGGTGCTCGCGGCTGCCTGGAGACCGTGGCATCAGGCACGGCGATCAGGGATGAAGCGATCCGGGCGGTGCGACGGGGGGAGCGGACGCTCCTGGCCGCGCTCCTCGAGCGGGAAGGAGGAATCAGCGCCGGGGATGTCGCCGACGCTGCACGGCAGGGCGACGCGGTGGCGCTGCGGACCTTCGACCAGGCCGCCTTCTTCCTGGGGGCCGCTCTCGCATCCTACGTCAATCTCTTCCGGCCCCGGCTGATCGTCCTCGCCGGCGGAGTCACCGACTCCAGCGATCTGCTGCTGGATCGTGTCCGCGAGTCACTCCACCGAATCGGCAGCCCCTCCCGTCTCAGCTCGCTGGAGGGCGTCGTCTTGTCCGCATTCCCGCACATGGGAGCCGCCATCGGAAGCGCCAGCCTGATCCTGTTTCCCGGCCGTTACCTGCACGATCCCCTGTCCGGGGAGGGCCCAGTGATCTGATGAGCCAGCATCAAATGCTCGACTACATTCGGGAGCAGCCCGAAGCGGTCGCCAACACCCTGCGCCGGGGCCAGAGCAGGCTGTCGGAGCTGCGGGAGATGGTGGCACGCCGGCATCCCCAGGATGTGGTCGTGGCCGGGCTGGGAAGCTCGTACACCGCGGCCCAGATGGCGTCACCGTTGCTCCGGCGCTGCCTCCCCGCCCCCACCACCGTGACCGTGGCCACGGAGGTCGGCGTGGACCTGGGGCTTCCACTCGGCCCCGGCACCCTGATGGTTTTCGTTTCGCGCTCCGGTGAACGCGGCGGCATAGTCGACGCCCAGAGGGCAGCTCGGCAAGCAGGAGCGCTTTGCGTCGCCGTGACCGCGGTCGAGTCCAGCCTCCTGGCCCAGGAAGCAGACCTGGTGATCCTGACCGGAGAAGGCCCGGAGAGCACCTTCGCCAAGACCAAGAGTGTGATGGCGAGCACGGTGGCGCTCATGCAGCTGGCCCTGGCGCTCGACCTGGACCAGGGCGAGGAGCGGAGCCGGGTTGGGGGCGCCCTCGCTCAAGTGCCGGAACTCCTGGCGGTGGGCATCAAGGATGCGGAGCGCGACTCGGCCCGGATC
>PLTL01000240.1 GCA_003164475.1 Candidatus Dormiibacterota bacterium
TGACCTGGTTCCGGGATCGCTTCGGGCAACCGGAAGTCGCCCGGGCCGCGGTGGAGGGTTGCAGCGCCTATGACCTGCTGACGGCGCTGGCGGCCAGCGCGCCACCTGGGTCGGATGGTCTGACCATGCTTCCACACCTGGCGGGTGCCTTCACCCCGGAGTACGAACCAGACGCGCGTGGAACGTTCTTTGGGTTCACCCTTGGGCACGGCCGAGAGCACTTCGTTCGAGCCGTGCTCGAGTCGGTGGCCTTCATGCTGCGTCGAAACCTCGAGGTGCTGCGGGTGGCCGGTGCCGACGCGCAAGAGGTCCGTTCTCATGGTGGAGGAGCGCGGAGCGCACTGTGGAATCAGATCAAAGCCGACGTCTGCGGCTTGCCGGTGGTGACGCTCCAGGGGAGCGAGTCAGCGGTCCGAGGTGATGCCATGCTCGCGGGAGTGGCGGCCGGTGTGTTTGCCGACCTCGACGACGCGTGTCGGGCAGCAGTTCGGGTGAAGGCCCAACTCGAGCCGGATCCGACCACGCGCCTCGTGTACGACACCGCCTACCGACGCTATATCGATCTGTTCGAGGCGGTTCGGCCGCTGTTCCGGCGGTCCGAGTCCTTAGCGGCAGGTCAGGATGATGAGAAACCAGAGGCTGAGATCGGGCTTGAGTCAAGGAGGTTGTGAGGTGACTGCGCAGGCAAAGATTGGGGTCCTCGTGATGGCGCTGCTCGAGGATGCATACAACAAGACCGCCCACATGCGGCCCGCTGCGACAGAGGCTGCCGCCGATATCGCCGTTGCGCTCGGCCACTATGGCACAGTCGTCCATGCCGGACTGGTCGAGGACGAGGCCCAGGCAGCCGCAGCCGCACGTCAGTTCAACGCCGAGGATGTCGACATCATCATCGCCGTTGAGCTCGCCTTCACGAAGGGGGTCGTGCCGGTGCGATTCTTCCTCGACACCACGGCGCCGGTCGTGGTCTGGAATACTCAGCTGATCAGCCGGCTCGGCGAGTCCGATGGCTTCGACGTCGTCATGCTGAATTCGGGCATGGCTGGCATGCCCGAGATGGTTGCGGGGTTGATCCGCATCGGCCGGGAGTTCTCGCTGGTCACCTCGCGCTTCGATGACCCGGGAGGGCGGCGGAAGATCGAGCAGTCGATCCAGGCTGCGGGGGTGAGGCGGCGGTTGCGGACGGCCAAGGTCGGGCTGGTGGGGCATCCCTACGAGGGCATGACGGATCTCATGTTCGATCAGCTGTCACTGCGCCAGAGCATCGGCCCCGTCGTCTATCCCATCGAGGCGGAGCCGATCGCGGTCCGGTTCGGCGAGATCCCCCAGAGCGAGGTCGACGAACTCGTCGCTGCCGAGCGGGCCCGCTATCACGTCGACATGGATGCAGGTGTTTTCGAGCGGTCGGCCAGGCTCGCCCTGGCACTTGAAGCGGTGGCACGGGAGGAGAGGCTGGACGCGTTTGCGGCGTTCGACCATGTCTGGCTGCCCGACCCCAGGGTTGGGATCATTCCTTCGTACGGAACCGGGCGACTCTGTGAGATCGGGATTGCGACGGCTCCCGAGGGAGATGTCACGACCGCGGTGGCCCAGTTGGCTCTGCAGGAATTGGCTGGCCAGGCGACCACGCTGGAGAACTACGTGATCGACTTCGAGAACAACGCTGTGATGTTCTCCCATGACGGGCATGGCAACCCAGCGTTGGCGACGCCGGGTGGCGTGTCGGTCAAGCATTCCATCTACTACCGCGGCGTGCATGGATTCGGAGCGGGATTCGAGTTCGCCTACGAGCCGGGGGTGATCACGAATCTGGCCCTCGTGACGGTCGGGGCGAACCGCTGGCGATTTGTCATTTCCGAGGGGGAACTGCTTCCCTTCCCGCCGAGGCCAATCTCGGCTCCGCAGACACTGTTCCGCCACGATACGATGCCGATCGACGAGTGGTGCAGCGCCTGGCTACTCGCCGGTGCGACTCACCACATGGGTGGTGCCAGAGGCCGGTGGACGCCGCAGCTCCTGGCGCTGGCGAAGATGCTGGGCGTGGAGGCTGTCGTAGTTTGATCGGAACTCCCCGGAGCCTGCTGGTGGGCTCCGGGGAGTTCCAGGCTGGATGCGGCGACATCGAGCTCGAGGCTTTTAGACGTGCCGGTGGGGGCGGATCGGGTCCGGGCTGGCGGCTGGGCCCCCTGGCTGTCCGATCGGCTCTACCCCGAGCTTGACTTGGCGGAGCAGAGCCCTCGATCTCGTCTGCCGCGAACCTCTCCCGACACATCGAGGAGATCGACGGCCCGCAGGCCGGAGCGCTGCGACCTGAACTCGGTCGTGCACGTTCGGGGGGACCTCCAACCGAGGCGGCCAATGGTCAGGCGGCGGGGAGAGGTGGCCGGTGCCGGAGGCACGGGGCGGGCGGCTCGGCGACACTCTGGCGCGGGGGACTCGGCCGTCTGAAAGGGCGCTGAGGGGATCCCAGTGCCCCTCTCGATGCCCGATGTGGTGATTGGAACTGGGAGCGGAGACCGGTCGGGAGCCTGGCACCCATCCGCCCACGCTCTCCGCGCTGGGGAGATGGGATCCCCGACCACGTGAGGCTCGCGAAACCGCCACCAGGCGCCGCCCGATCGGCCACAATCAGCGGGGTCGCGACCCAGAACGTGAGGGTCACGACGGGCTCGCGGTGGTCTCAACCGGCCACGGCTGAATCGGTGATCCAGCCCGGGCATGTCACTGGCCCCTGCTTGGGCTCGATCGGCCCCGGGAGATGCTGTAGCGCGGAGCTGACGTCGGTGAAGGTCTGCCAGGGCAGAAAGGGAAGGCCCGCCTTCGAGCAGAACTCGGCAAGCCAGCCCTTCGCGAACACGAGGTCCGCGAAGTAGGCCGCGAAGCGGTCAGACGGACCGTCGCCCACGAACACCACTCGGCAGCCTGCGCGCTGTCTCTCGGCTATCGCCTTCATCTTGCAGGTCCCGCAGCCCGTGCAGATTGGATGCGAATGGGGGTGGAGCAGGCGCCAACCGCGTGGCCTCAAATCCAGGCGGTTCGTCAGAACCGGCACCCAAGAAAGGCCCGCGGCTCGCAGCATGGGCTTCACGTAGAAGCCGAAGCCGTCACTGACCACGGCGATCTCGTGCCCGCACGATTCCGCCCAGGCGCAGAAACCAACAAGATCCGGCGCCACCGCGAACCTGCTCAGCACAAAGTCCAGCAATTCTGACCGACTCGGCGGAAGCATGGCAGCCTGGATCTCGATGCCGGCCCGGAGCGTGATCTCGTCCCGCTGGCTAGCGGCATCAATCTCCTGCCAGCCAGGGGGGGTAAACCGCGTGAGCAGGGCGTCGGCGACGTCAATTGGGCAGGCTGTGCCGTCGAAATCGATGAGGATGACTGGGGCGGACAAATCTTCCCCCACTATACGTAGGAGAGGACCCCTGGCTCGCCGCGTACCTCAGTCATTGCCGTGCCGGGTTCTCGGGTTGTCCATCATTGGGGTACCCCCGGCCGCCCGCGATAGCGCCCGGGCGGCCGGCCGTTGCAGCAGGGGCGATTCCCTCGCGGCCGGCCACAGCCGGTCACCGGCGTGCCTGCGGCAGAGGGTGGGGCGACGCCAGCGCGAGCGATGGCCAGCCGCGGCCCAGCCGCGGAGACACGCTCGGCCCCATGGAACCGCTGAGCCGCTGGCCCAGCGGGGTTGGCCGGACCTTAGCCTCATCGCTCACGCCCGGCCGGTGGAAGCCGGGCACCCCGGTTCTCCTGCCGCCATCAAGGGCTGTCTGCCCGGCCGCGCATCGGCCTAGCCTCGGAGGAAGTGGTGCAAGCGCCACGTCGATCACCGGCCAGTTGCACTGGGGGAGGAGCCCCCGCCGCCTGGGACCGTCGATGACGGCACGTCAGGCGACGGGGAGCTCGGTCAACTGTCAGAAGACGCGAATGGATACCTCAGCGGGCTCGAGGAGCAGTGTCTTCAGCTCGGCGTCCACCTTGAGCAGGGTGAGTGACGCACCGGCCATCTCCAACGAGGTGCAGTACTCGTTGACGTAGCTCCGGAAGACCTTGATCCCGGCCGCCTCGAGCTTCTTGTGGGTGATTCCGTAAAGCAGGTAGAGCTCGCCGATGGGGGTGCCGCCCAGCCCGTTGATCATCACGGCGACCTCGTCACCCTTCTCGAACGGGAGATCCGGCAGTATGGCGTTCAACATGATGTCCACGATCTCGTTCGCCGAGACCAGTTTGGTACGCTGCCTCCCCGGCTCACCATGGATGCCGATGCCGACCTCCATCTCGTCATCGGCGATCTCGAAGAGGGGCGACCCCTTGACAGGTGGAGTGCAAGAGCTGAGCGCGATCCCCAGGGTTCGCACATTGGCGATCACCTTGTTGCCGATTCGGACCAGCTCGTCCAAGGTGGCACCCTTCTCCGAGGCAGCACCGACCGCCTTGATCACGAAGAAGTTGC
>PLTL01000053.1 GCA_003164475.1 Candidatus Dormiibacterota bacterium
CAGAGCGAAGCCGTCGGACGCAACGTGATCGACAACTTCGAGACCGCAGTAAAGCGCGATGGGAAGACACGCGGCTTCGTGATTGCGTTTAGTTTCGGGCGGGGCGCTCACGAGGAAGCGTCGCGCGTAAGACGCGAGGGGCTAGACATTCAACTTATCACCGTGTCCGACCTCCTGGACCGGCTCGACGAGGTGCAGGTGCAGATGGGCGCCACTTCGCCGTCCGGGGACCTGCCAGGGATGGAGGTGCTGCCCATGCCCGAGATCGATAGCAAGCGGCGCTCGGCTGACGAACTGGTACGAAGCGCAAAAACTAGCGGGCCTGAGCGATAGTCGCTCCGCTCCCTTTGTCAAGTGACACAACGCCCCCAAAACCGACCTTGTCGTACCTAAATGGCTCCGATTCGAACTCAGCCCAGCCCCTCTCTGCCCCCCTCAAACCCGCTTTCAGCCCCTCCGGCTGTCAAAGTCGGGCTGGAGGCGCTGGACCGGGCCGACGACCTCAAGGATGCGGAAGCGGTCGCGGCGGCTCATGCGGCCGGCGGCTGGGTCAAGCCTCCCCGCCTGCAACGGGCCGAGGGCGACTTTGACGCCGCCAGCGCCGCCGCCCGGTCCAAGCCGTCGCGCTGGTCGAAGCTCCGACGGATCGCGGGCGGCGAGAGAGAAGATAGGCCATGAGCGCCAAGACCAAGGTCCAAGCGGCCCGCCCCACTCTCTCTCGTGCCGCAGCGGCCCGCGTAGTGTCGTCGGACGAAACCCGCCCGAGTGCATGTGCGCACTGCGGGAGGCTCTTGCAGCCTCCGAAGCCCACTGGCCGTCCTCGCCGGACGTGCTGCAAGACCTGCCGGAACGCGGCGTACAACCGCCGGGCCCGTGGCCTGCCCGAGGATCTGCCGCGCACGCCTCACCGTGGCCGCCGACCCTTGGCCGGTCTGGTGGCGGACATTAGAGAAGTGAAGAGATGATGCGCGGCCTCGTGCCGGGCCTGGTGGTCGGTGTGCTGCTGGGAGCGACCGGCGTGGTAGCCGGGCCTCCTGCCGTGCAGTCGAGCCTCCGGTCCACGGTGCCATTTGTGGAGTCGGGCATACATGACGCCGTGTCGGCGGTGGGGCACCTGGTGAACCCGACCAAAACTTCAGGTACCGCGAATGGATGAGTTGGAGACCGTCCCGGAGGGGGAAGAGGCCGCGCCTCCGCCCGCCGTCCCGGCTCAACCGCCCTGGTCGCCCTGGTGCGACCTGCCGCCTTTCTCTCGCTCGTTCGCGCAGCGCGCTCTCATGGATTGGGTGGAGCACGTGTTCCGCTCTGCCTGGCCGGAGCCCGCCGAGGCCGTGAAGCCCTGTTTCCCGTACCACGCCGATGTAGTGGGTACGCTCCGAGGGCTGAAGATGCGATCGGATCAGGTCTTCTCCCCCCCGGTCAAGGACGGCGAAATCGGTGCGGCACCTATCTATAGGCAGATGGATTGGGATCTCGACTTGGAGCGTGCTGTTCCTCGCTGGAAGGACTCATTCAGCAAGTGCCCTCTCCCCCCTCCGGACGGGGGATGCTCCCGGAGCAAGCCGCCCTCCTACTCCGAGTTGTTGGGGCCACAGAACGCTTTGGAGAACGATAGCGCCGCCGTCGGCGCGTGGGGCGAGGTGCCGCCGGACCTACCGCCGCCGCTGGAGCCCTGGGAGGTGGCGGCCCAAATCGCTGCCGCCCAGACCACTGCCACTAAGGAAGAGGGAGCGGCGGCGACGGATCAGACCGGCTCCCCGGGCATTTCCGCCGGCGCGGAGTCCTGGTAGACCGGGACCGTTGCCGGACCTTTGGAGGATTGCGAAGTGGGCTTGGAAATCACGCCGATTATGGCCGGGCAGGCGTCGGAATACCTGGCTCCTATCGCTGACCGGCCCATCGATGTGGGGCTGGTCGGGATCGTCGAGCAAGCAGAAGCGGGGCCTGTCACGAACGCGCCGTGCTACGCAGAGGACACTCAAACGGTCACTACCTACGGCCAGCACCCCGGGGTCGACCGCTACCGACGGTTCCGCGTCGGCATCGTACACCTCGGTCTACCCGGCGAGCCCACGTATGTCCGGCTGCTCCTGCTTTCCCACCCCACACCCCGCGACAACCTCCTCTTGACAAACGACTGAGGCTACGTTTTACTGGGGACTTACAAGGCGTATCAGTAGGGGAAAGCATCGTAGTCAAGTCCCGTTGTCTGGCGAACGGCGCGCGCCCCGGTGCTCATACCCTGCGGTGGGGCTGGGTCTCCTGCGACCGAGCGATGCACGCGACGGAGCGCAAGTAGATGGCTGTGCAGTTTTCCCAACCCCGAGGCGTCACACCCCTTGAGCCTATAGTTGCCGCTGGCCGTTGCAGTGCTGAGGTCAGTCAATCAGTGGCTCGGAAACTGCTCCATCTCCACGCAGACCCCGAATGGCCAGATGTGGACAGCACATGGCCCTGGCTGGGCCGCCGCTCCATCGTACCGACGCTGGCTCGTCCACCGCCACGCCGACTGCGAGGGCTGGAGCGAAGCTCCCTACTCCGTGGGCTGGTACCCCCTTCGGCGAACCATCTGGTTCTGCCGGATGAGTGGCATGTAGAGGGTCGGAATTACGCAATACGATCAAGGAGGACGCGATGAAGCAACTCATGCACAGACCAGTACTCACCCTAGCCTTCGCACTTGCCCTAGTTGGCGGGGCGACGGCACTTAGCGCTGTGCCCACCTCCGCGGCTACCCTGACTCAGCGAGAGTTCACCATGCCGGCTGGACCTGGTGTCCAGACATTCCAACTGGGCGACAACACCGTGTCCATCGCGTTCAGCCAACTCACAGTCAGTGCTGCGGTTGCCAGCCCCGACGCCTATACGGTGCAGCATGTCTCGGTGACTGACTCCGCACCGCTCGGCTTTCACTCCACTATATCTGGGGACTGGCAGTACAACGGTACCTATGCTTATGTCTGGGGCGCAGCCCCCTCATGTAGCTCGAACCTCGCTGTTGTCCTAAACTGCAGCAACCTCAACAATGGGGTTAGCATGCCTTACCCCATGGTCTGGATAGACGAGGGGTACGATGTCGCTGATGGCGGTTCGACCTACCAAATCGAGATCGATCTCTACGGGAACGGTGTCCACGAAGTTTACGTGACGGGACCCTAGCGACCAAAGCGAGAGGCGCACCAGCGGTGCGCCTCTCGCTACTTCCGACACCGACGTTCCTGCCTGTAGCTGAGTTCGATCTGGGCTAATCCTCTAGTGGTGCCTGCCTGAGAGCGTCGTCGACGAGCGACGTGATGGACATGAGGGGTACACCCGTCATATGAGACAACTGTGCCCCGGTATTCGGTGGGCTGACCAGAATACCCTTCATCAGATGACCAGTGCTTACCCTCACATGGCCGCTGAGCGCTGAAGCATGCGCAGCTAATAAAGCGTCCTTGACTCCCGCGCCGGTCCGGGAAGTGCCGGGGCCAAGTGCCATGTATTGTCGCGCAACCGTGTTCTCAAACGTATCAGTACTGAGACCGAGGGAAGTCAACACCGTGCATGCAATCGACGCCGGGTCTTCTAGCATGGCTTCGATAACATCGGTGTCCCACACGTATGAATGCCCGTGACGTTGCGACTTGGTGCCAGCCAGCTTCAATGCGCGTTGACAATGGTTCGTTAGGTCACTCCAAGGTGGGAGCATTAGCCTCCTTTCTAGGCTGGCGGCTCTACCGAGCCGCTCAGGCTGGTTGCCGAAGATAGTCAGCTCAGCATAATAGCACCTGGCTAGCTCCGGGGCTATCTGCATCACACCCCTGGGTTCACGGTGAACTTGGTCCGCCTGGCTGGAAGTACGGGCGTAGAGTGCTGGGATCGACTCCGCCCATCTGAGAAAGTCCCCCGAGCGAATCCTCTGCGTCCCCGGGGTATGATCAGTTCGAGTCGCCACCATCGCCTCAGCTTGCCGGGAAGAAGGCGACCGACACCGTGAAGCTCGCGACCACTGAGCAGCTGACGTTCATGAAAAAAGCCGTGTTGGGCCCTTGGATTTCGTTGAGGTCTCCACTGTCGGTCGCGTCGGCCCCGCCGTTCTGGTTGTAAATGTGCCGAAAGCTCCCACCACAACCAACTGTGCCCACAACCGTCCATTGCGCTGCCATGGAGTGGAGGTCGGCCCAATTGAGCTGCCATATCCCGAGGACGTGCAAGGTCATCGTCGTGCCTGCGGCAGGCGCGTCCACGGTGAATGCCCGCTGCCATGTCGTCGTCGTGGCGGTGGTGCTCGCCATCGGCCCACTCTGCCCCAGTAAGGTTCCGCCGACGGCAACGGTCACTGAGAACTGAGTCGCCTCCACTGCGGGCGGTGGCGTCGGAGTGGGCGCTGGCTGTGCCGTGGGAACTGGTGTAGGAGCCGCTGTCGGGCGCGGAGTTGGCCAAGGCGTGCTGGCCGGGGTTGGCCGGGCGGTGGTCCGGGGGGCTGGAGCGGTCGTGGGCCTGGGAGTCGCCCCTGTCACTGGCTGGGTCGTGGGCGCGGCGCTGGGCTGAGCGGTCTGAGAGGCCGTGGGCTCCGGGGCCGGAGTGCTGGGCGTGCCCACATCGCCGGTCCTCACCTGGTTGTCTCGGGGCGCGCTGCCAAGGGTCCTCGTCCTGCCTGCCGGGGCCGGGCTGTGGTGCTTGACGCCTGCGCCGGACATCACAACGAAAGAGCTTAGGCCGAGCGTGCCTGCGAGCATTGCCGTAACGATCACCGCTCCGCGCCTGCTGCTGTGCATTGGGGAACCTCCTTATCTCACGCCTGAGCGTCTCACGTGCCCGCCCTGGCGAAAATGGCCCGCGTCAGAGCGTCCTCTGCATGCCACGGTCCTGCTCCTGATGGGTCTCTGCGTATTCCGTGTCCTGCTCCGCCTTTCTCTGTCCGGGGGTCTTGGCGGCATCTTCGGCGAGCATCCGTTGCCTCGCTGCGACGTCCATCGCCTGAGCCTCAGCCGCCCGTTCCGCCGGGGTGGCCTTGGCCCACTTGGCTTCGGTGGCGGCAACGGCGGCCGCCGACCTCTTCGCGGCCGCCGCCTCTTCCCTGGCCGCCTTGGCCGTTGCCGCCTCCGAAGCTTCGGCCGCCTCCCGCTCCCTTGCCCACTGAGCCATCGCCTTGCTGTCCTTCGTGGCCTCTTCGAGGACTGCGACCGCCGCTGGCTTGTCATCCCGGTCAAGGGCGGCGATCACCTGGCTGGCCAACTCCTTGCTGCGGTCCCGGCCGAGCCCGGCCTTAATGAGCTTCCACTGGTCGTCCTGTGACGGGGCCTGTTCCTTTGGCAGGTGGTGCTCTTCGTCCACTGGGCGGGGCCCGGCGAAGTAGATCTTGTTGTCCAGCTTTCCACGGCTCACCGCCGTGTACCCCCACTGGGAGCTGAGGGCCGCACCGAGGCGAGGCGGTTTACGGGGTGGGCTTGCCGGCCATGCGTAGCCATCAGGCGGGCCGGGGTGCGGGCATCCTCGGGCCAGTGAGGCGCCGTGCGGGTACAGAGCGTCGTGTCATGGCATCGGCTCTGGCGGTCGATTCGGGTCGCCATAGGCTGGGACATACCCTCTGGGTGTTCCGTGGCCGCTAGGGCCTCTGTGGCTCGCGGAGAGGGCATCTCGCACCAGTCCTCTGCCGGCCCCGCGTCCCAACCCGACTGGGCAAGCTGGCGGGTAGGGGGGTTGAGCGTATAGCGGATCGCCTCGCCGTATCTGGCGGTGAGGTAGGGCGCGTCTAGCCTGAGCTTTTCAGCAGGGAGCTGACGGAGAGGGGGGCCTAGTTGCGGAGATGCCCTCCTGGTTGGGGAGAATGTGGGTGTCCAATACCACGTTTCCCACCTGGGAGGGCA
>PLTL01000186.1 GCA_003164475.1 Candidatus Dormiibacterota bacterium
GTGCTCGCCCGAGAGCGACCCGCCGTAGGAGACGACGAGATCCGCCGCCTCTTCGACGAAGCTTCGGTAGCGGGCGACGCCCGCGGGCGTGCGGAAGTCGAAGGTGAGGCGGTTGTGGACACATCCATCGCCGAAATGTCCGTACATGGGGCAGCGGTAGCCAAACCGCGCGGCCATGGCGCGGAGGTCCCGAAGGTACCCTCCGAGGCTCTCTGGCGGCACCGCCGCGTCCTCCCATCCCTCCCATGTCGGCAGCTCACCTGGCACCCTGGCGGTGGCGGGCAAGCCGGCCTCCCGCACCGCCCACAGACGACGCTGCTGGCTCGGTTCCGTGACCAAACGGACCGTTGGTGCGGTCGCGCCGGGACCGGCCAACTGCTTGGCGAGTGACCGTGCTCGGGCGACCGCTTCCTTTGGAGTGTCCCCGCCGAACTCCACCAGCAGCCAACCGCTGCCCGCAGGTAGCAGCGTGAGATCGGCCAGGTGCAGGTGGCTCTGCTGCATCGAATCTACCATCACCTGGTCGAATCCCTCCAGGCCGATGCATCCGGAGGCCAGGATCTCCGGCACCGCCTCGGCCGCCTGGATCAGGTCTGGGTAGCCGACGGCGAGCAGCGCCCGATGGGGCGGACTGTTGATCAGGCGGATGGTGGCTTCCAGAACCGTGACGCAGGTACCCTCCGAGCCCACCAGCGCCCGGGCCACGTTGAAGCCCTGCTCGGGCAGAAGGAAGTCCAGGTTGTACCCGGACACCCGCCGGGGGATGCGCGGATAGCGCGCCCGGACCAGCTGGGCGTAGCGGTCGCGAAGGTCCCGGAGCCTCGCGTAGATGTCTCCCCGGCGGCCGCCGCTGGAAGCTATGCGCTCGATCTCGGCCTCCGAGGTGGCCCCGACCCGCAAGCGCAGGCCGTCGTAGGTGAGGACCTCCATCTCCTCGACGTTGGCGTCAGTCTTTCCCGCCATGATCGAGTGCGCTCCGCACGAGTTGTTGCCGATCATGCCGCCGAATGTGCAGCAACTGTGGCTAGCCGGGTCGGGACCGAAGGTCAGGTGGTGGGCTTCCGCCGCCTGTCTCAGAGTGTCGAGGACCACCCCAGCCTCCACTCGGGCTAGGCGCCGCTCCGGGTCGACCTCGAGGATGCGGTGCAGATTCTTCGAGCAGTCGATGACCACCGCGGAGTTGCATCCCTGGCCCGCCAGACTCGTGCCACTGCCGCGGGTCAGCACCGCCACGTCGTGGGCTCGGCACACCTCAACGGCTCTGACGACGTCCTCAGCGCTGCGGGGGATGACCACTCCGACGGGAAGCTGACGGTAATTGGACGCGTCCGTTGCGTACAGAGCACGGTCCCCAGCGGAGAACCTGACCTCGCCGCGGACGGCGTTGCGAAGATTCCCCTCCAGCGTCAGTGCCCGCCGACGCCTGGCGATGCCAGGGAGGTGCCGATCACCCACGGCGACCAGAATCCCCCAACGAGCCGATCATGGCGACGGGCTCAGCAAGCTCACTTCCCCTGTGGAGAAACACAAGCTGGTTCGCGGAGAACCCAACACTCGGCGGAGTGCGGGCGCTGATGACGCTGTCCAGCTCCATTATGATGGCCCGGTGGACGCAGCTCGCCACCAGCGCGGTCCCGGCCACGGTGGGGTCCAGACGGGGTTCGGGCTGGCCCTGGGGGCTGGCGCGGCGGAGAGGAGACCGGCGTGGTCGAAGTCCCCAGCCTCAGCCAGGGAATCGGCGCTGCGAGATGGGCCACCGTGTCATCCGGCAGCCTTCATCCGGTCCTCCCCTGCAGGTCATGATGACGGACACGGCCCTGAGCCGCGGCCACACCGGATCATCTTGCTGGCATTGACATCTGGCGTGGCGCGGGACTGGTCGGGCTCGCCGCCGCGCCGTCGGCGCAGGACACGGAGCTCGAGGCCAGGCGTCGCACCTGGTGCACCGGCCAGCCGCTGGTGGTGAGCGAGGAGCCGGAGGGCGGCCGTCCCTACCACCCGCGTGATTCTCTGACGGACCCGATCTGCGCCAAAGCGGTGCTGGCGCTCGTCGAGATCGTTCCCCAGCATGGCGCTGCCGACCGCGTCGAAGCGCATGCTGCCGGTCTGGAGGTGGCGGTGTGAACGGTGAGCTGATGGCGGCCGAGATGGCAGAGCAGCCGCGGGTCCTGGCGGGTCTGGTGGCCCGTGCCGACGAACTTCGCGCGGTGGTCGGCAGGGTGGGCCCGCGCCAGCTCACCGGCGTGACGCTGGTAGCCCGGGGATCCTCGGCGTGCGCTGCCCTGTTCGGGCGCTATGTCCTCGAGGTGGCAACCGGTCGTCCGGTCAGCGAGGCGGCGCCGAGCCTGCACACGCTTTACAACACTCGCGTCGACTACTCGGGCCAGCTGGTCGTGGCCATGAGCCAGTCAGGCGAGACGCCCGAGATCGTCGCCGTCACCGAGCGTCTCGCCGCCGCCGGAGCCTCGACCATTGCGATCACCAATGGCGTGGACAGTCCCCTCGCGCAGGTCGCGACCGGCGTCTTCGCGCTCGATGCGGGCATCGAGCGCTCGGTTCCCGCCACCAAGACGGTGACGGCCGAGCTGCTCGCCCTGGCACTGCTGGCCTCGGCCCTCGGCCTGGTCGGCTTCGCCGCCGGTGACGTGCAGGCGCTGCCGGACACCGTCGAGTCTCTGCTCTCGGACACCGGCGGCAGCGCCGACCTGGCAAGGAGTCTGCGCCACGCCGAGAGCCTTCTGGTGGTTGCGCGCGGCTACCTGCTCCCCGCCGCGCTCGAGCTCGCGCTAAAGCTTGAGGAGACCTGCCGCCTGGCCGTGGTCGCCTACTCGGCCGCGGAGCTGCGCCACGGCCACATCGCATCGATCGGTCCGGGGACTCCAGCCCTGGTCATGTCGGTCCCGGGGCCGGCGGCGGCCGACGTCGCATCGCTCCGGGCGGAGCTCGCCGCGCTTGGCGCCCTGACGTACAGGGTCGACGAGAGCGATGAGGCGGCGATGCGCCTTCCGGCCGGGACACCCGAGGTGCTCTCGGTCGTGCCCGCGGTCATCCGTGCCCAGCAGCTGGCCCTGGCTCTGGCGTTGAGTCGGGGCTACGACCCGGACGCCCCGACCGGCCTCTCCAAGGTGACGCTGACCTAGCACCGGTCAGGCCGGGGGCCGGACCCAGGTGAGGTTGCACTCGCGGTTCTGGCGCCCGTTCCGCCGCCTTCCCTTTCCCTGCGAACCCCCTGCGGGGCGCAGGTGTCTGCAGATCTTGCGAGCCGTTCACCCTAGGCTGTGGTTCGGGCTATCGGGCGAACTGGGGCCGGTTGCCGAAGTGCCGGATCGATCCTGGCCACCGCCTGCGCCCGGGCATCCTCGGGCAGTCACCCTACGCGCACTCGGCCACTGGGGTAGCCGATCCGGCTGAGCGCGACCTCGGATCCACCCAGCCAGCACCGCTCTTTTGCGACTTTCTGGGAGTCCCAGCGGATGGCCGTATTTGACGATCACGAGGAGGACTTTTCCAGCCCCCAATTCGGCCCCCCTACCATTGAGCGGTGGTGGAGCGAGTATTCAGCGACCCCCAGGGCATCCTCGTCGTGCCTGACGGACAGTCGCCTCGATGTAGCGTGCTCGTGCTGTCTGGTTCCAGCGGTCGGGTGGAGACCTCCCGGGTCAAGCTGATGGCTGCCCACGGCGCTGCCGCGATGTCTATCCGCTGGTTTGGTGACACGCGCCAGCCTCCCGGCATCTGCGAGGTTCCTCTTGAGACATTCAGCTCGGCTCTGGATCGACTAGCAGGGCTGTCCGAACAACTGGCCATCATCGGGACCTCGAAAGGTGCTGAAGCGGCACTGCTGCTCGGTGCCCGGGACCGGCGCGTTCGGGTTGTCGCTGCGTTGTCACCGACGTCGGTGGTGTGGGCCAACGTCGGCCCCGGGCTGGATGGCAAACACGAGCCGCTGCGGTCGTCGTGGACCGAGGGTGGGCGGCCGCTTCCGTTCGTTCCCTATGATCAGGGGTGGGTCAACGAGGCTGGTGACGGGCCACCAGAGTATCGCGGCTTGTACGAACGGAGCCTGGTGACGTTCGCCGACCAGGTACCCAAAGCTACGATCCCTGTCGAAGACATAGCCGGCGAAGTGTTGGTCGCCGCTGGCGGGGACGACCGCGTGTGGCCCTCGACTGTGTTCGCCCATCAGATCAAGCAACGACGTTCCCGCCACGGGTTGTCGACCCGGGTCGTCACTCACCCCACCGCGGGGCACCGCGTACGCCTGCCGGCCGAACCAGACGTGACTGGCGGGATCACAATGGCCCGTGGCGGAACCACCGCCTCGGACGCCCAGCTGGGCAGCCAGGTCTGGCACCAGCTCTGCGTCCTGCTTCAGCTCGCTGACTAAGCACGCAGCTCACGGCCGATCTCAGTGCCAGATGGTCCCCTTGGCGTGACTCTTCGTTGAGTTGTTCCTTGAAGGCCGCGACGGGTTGGGGTGAACAGCGTGGCGGGGGTGTGCTGCCGAATGGAGAAGTGGAGCTGCTGGCACCAGGCGAGGGGAGTGGAGCAGCGAAGGGCCAACCTCCGGTCCCGGTGGCAGCAGAGAGGTCGAGTCAATGCCGCAGGAGGATCGCACACCGGCCCCGGTGGAGCAGCCGACTGAGGCAGCCCTGGCCCCGCTGTACCGCTGGGCTAGGCCGGGCGACCGTCGAGGATCGACTGAGCGCCCTCGGTGCCTGTCGTGCGTCGGTGAACGCGGCGGAGGGCCGGAGCGTTGACCTGGATGGCTACGACGTCCCGCTCGTCGGCCAGCCCAGACATCTTCATGAGGGGCATTTGACTCTGCCTGACCGGGGTCAGTGTCCGGACCCCGTTATGTGAGCC
>PLTL01000011.1 GCA_003164475.1 Candidatus Dormiibacterota bacterium
TCTTTGGCCTGTACTGGGTGACCCGTTGAGATACTGCCGCTTGGCGGCGAGGCAAAAGGGGTCTAAATTTTTACCACAGTGCCCAGCCTCTTGCCAAGACGCAAACGTCCCGCCGAAACGGGACATCGGGGAGTTCCCGGGGAGCCCCCTGATAGCGCAGGCTCACCACAAGTCGGCAAAGCCCCCGGCGTGGAGGTGCAGCAGGTGGCCGGTGGGATCATCCCGCATCCGCGGGCGGGTCGAGCGCCCCGGGTCCTCGTCGTCGAGGACCATCGTTACCTGGGCGGTCTCCTCCGCGACGTGCTCCCCCAGGGGGGCTTCGAGGTGAGCCTCGTCACCGACACCAACGGACTCGAGACGGCCCTCGAGACATTCGAGCCGGACGTGATCCTCGCCGACTTCCGGCTTCGGGGAGAGGACGGTCTGGACCTCTGCCGGAAGGTGCGCAGCCACGCGCTCTGCGGGGACGTGCCCGTGATCCTCCACACCGCCATCGACCCCCGCAACCTGCGGCTCCAGGAGGCGCTGACCCTCCCCAGCGTGACCCTCCTGCTCAAGCCGGCCGACTTCCAGACCATGGTCGCGCTGCTCCGGGAGCAGATCGCCGACACACCCGGCGCCGCCGAGTTCACCCGCATCACCACCTGACCGGACCCAGGCTGGGGCCTGTGGATCACGCCGGGCCGGGTGGCCGTCCCGGTCGTCGCCCGACCGAACCGCTCAGCCGAACCGCTCGGCCTCAGACCCTGGCCCGGACCGCGTCGCGTCGGGCGTAGAGCGCCTGGTCGGCGCGGTTGACCAGGGTCGCGGCGGTGTCACCGCTCTCCAGGGAAGCCAACCCGCTGCTCACCGAGCGGCCCGAGGTCCGGTCGCGAACGTGCTGCTCGATGTCGGCGAGGGTCCGCTCCGCCTCCTCGCGGGTGGCATCGGGGAGGATGCAGACGAACTCGTCTCCGCCCCAGCGGATGACGAGGTCATAGGCGCGCACCCGTTCGCGGATGGCAGCCACCACGCCGGCGAGAAGGGTGTCTCCAGCAGCGTGGCCCTCGCTGTCATTGATGCGTTTGAGGCCGTCGACGTCGATGAAGATCGCGGCCACACCCTTGCCCCCGAAGCGGTGAAAGCGCGCGATCTCCCGGGTCATCGCCTGGAGGCCGGCACCCCGGCGGAGGGCTCCGGTGAGGTCGTCGACGGCTGCCGCCGCGGAGAGGCGCTGAATCTGGCGAACCAGGGAGCGCAGCCGCTCCAGCCCGGAGGTGATGTCGGTGTCGCTCAGTTCGGAGAGCTGTGCCGGCCGGACACCGAGTGCCGTCGACAAGAGATCCCGGGCCAGCTCCGGGCTGACGGGCTCGTCCGCCGTGAGGCGATGGCCTGTCGCCCACCCGACCAAGTCGACCGGGAGGTCGCCGGAGTCGTCTGGTGTGCGTTCGGGGTCGACCGGGTCAGGCATGGGGGGTACGCATGGTTGGTTGAGGGAATTGACCTTGCAAGGATACGCCGTCGCACTCGGTTGCTAGGCATCCGCCCCCGAAAACCCCCCTCATCCCGACGCAGATGCGATGCGTGACGCGACCGTTTTCGGGGTTTGACACGATCCGGCCGGCCCCCGCGAGCCCCGTTTTCCGCCCGGGCCCCGGCGCGGAGTGGCGGGCGCCATCCTGAGTGTGTTATTCACACCGCCTGTGGACAACCTGGCCGGTCTTGCCGCTCTCCTGAGCTTCCTGTTTGCCCTGGTCGTGGCCGCCCAGTGGGTCAGGAGCCATCGCCCCTCCTTCGCGTTCTGGACCCTGGGCCTGCTCATCTTCGCCGCTGCTGCTGCGGCCCAATCGCTGGGGGAGACCCAGGGTTTCGAGGACCACGTCCTCCTCTTCCGGCTCTTCTACCTCCTGGGCGGAGCCCTCGGCGTGATCTACTTGGCACTCGGCACCCTCTACCTGTTCGTCCCGCGCCGGGTGGCGGACGTCAGCGCTCTGGTCCTTGCTGTCCTCACCGCGGTGGTGGCGGTCGACGCCTTCGTCGCCCCCGTCCACACCGCCAGCTTGGCGACGCCTTGCGGCCTCTTCGGTGGGGCCTTCAGCTCGGTGGCCCCGGTCGCCCTCGCCGCGGTGATCTTCAACATCGTCGGCACCGTGGTCTTCGCCGGTGGCGCCGCCTGGTCGGGGTGGCGCTTCCTCCGCGCACGCACCCACCTCGACCGGGTCGTCTGCAACGTCCTGCTCACCGCCGGAGCCCTGGTGATCGCCGCCGGCTTCAGCGCCGCCAAGATCAGCACCGCCACCGGCCACTGCACGCTCACCTCCCTGGATTACCTCGGTGGCTACGAGGCCGTCGGGATGGCGGTGATGTTCGCCGGATTCCTCTCCCTTGACAGGCTTCGCCTGCGCTCCCCGGGGAAGAGTAACCTGCCCCGGGAAGGCGTCAGCGTACCCTGAGCCGCCGTCGTGGTCACGCGCATGGAGTTGGTCTGTGAATCCACCGTCCGTCGATAATCGCATGTCGGTTGCCACGCTGCTCGAGAAGGACCGCGAGCTGATATCGCCGGCCATGGGCCGGTACAGCGACCTCGTGGTGGACACCGCCGAGGGAGCCTGGCTGCACACCCTCGACGGGCGCTCGGTGCTTGACTTCACCTGCGGAATCGGGGTGACCAACCTCGGTCATCGCCACCCCGCGGTGTTGCGCGCGGTGCACGAGCAGGTCGACCGGCTGTGGCACGTCTCGGGCACCGCTCACCATCCCCAGCTCATCGCCGCCGCCGAGGCGCTCGTGAGCGTCACCCCCGCCGGCCTCAACTCGGTCTTCTTCTGCAACAGCGGCGCCGAGGCGGTCGAGGCCGCGCTGAAGCTGGCCCGCCGCGCCACCGGGCGCAGCGAGATCATCGCCTTCCTGGGCGCCTTCCATGGCAGGACGTACGGCGCCGTGACCCTCACCGCGAGCCGGGCCAAATACCGGGCGCAGATGGGGCCCTTCCTTCCTGGCGTCCACCATGTCCGCTACCCCTACTGCTTCCGGATGTGCAGCCACGGCCCCGGGGAGCCCTGCCCGATCGCGGCCGGAGAGGACCTGGACCTTCTCTTCCAGACCGTCGTGCCACCGGAGTCCGTCGCGGCCATCGTGGTCGAGCCGATCCAGGGCGAGGGCGGCTACGTGGTGCCCCCGGACGGCTTCCTGCGCAAGCTGCGGG
>PLTL01000066.1 GCA_003164475.1 Candidatus Dormiibacterota bacterium
ACCAGGGCGCCGGCGGCATGGGCATCCCGATCGGGAAGCTCTCCCTCTATACGGCCGGCGCCGGGATCGATCCGGCGCGGACGCTGCCGATCTGCCTGGACTGCGGCACGGACAACGAGGACCTGCTGCGGGATCCGCTCTACCTGGGCTACCCCAAGCGGCGGCTCCGCGGCGGCGACTATGACGCGTTCATCGCCGCCTTCGTCAGCGCCGTGCGCGGCGCCTTTCCGGGTGCGGTGCTCCAGTGGGAGGACTTCAAGCAGCACAACGCCATCCGCCTGCTCCACCTCTATCGCCATCGCCTTCCCAGCTTCAACGACGACATCCAGGGGACCGCCGCCGTGGTGCTGGCGGGCATCCTCGCCGGCCTGCGCCAGAGCCGCCAGGCGCTGGCCCGCCAACGGGTCGTGATGCTGGGGGCCGGAGCGGCGGGGGTGGGAATCGCCAGCCTGATCCGGTTGGCCATGGTGGACGAGGGCATGGTTGAGGAGGAGGCCGCTCGGGCCGTGGTGCTGCTGGACTCCAAGGGACTGATCTACAGGGGCCGCGCCGACATCGAGGAGGACAAACAGCCCTTCGGTCTGGACCAGGTGGGACTGGATCGGTACGGGATCAGGCCGGACCAGGACGGGGTCACCCTGGAGCAGGTGGTCGACGCGGTGAAGCCGGGCGTCCTGGTCGGGACCAGCGGCACGCCGGGCATGTTCGGCGAGTCGGTCATCCGCAGCCTGGCGCGGGGCTCCAGGCATCCGTTGGTTCTGCCCCTCTCCAATCCAACCTCCAAGTCCGAGGCCATCCCCGAGGATGTGCTGGCCTGGAGCGACGGCCGGGCACTGGTAGCCACCGGCAGCCCATTCGGCCCGGTGGTCCACGGGGGGCGGCGTCGCGTCGTCGCCCAGGCCAACAACGTCTTCGTGTTTCCCGGGGTCGGCCTCGGGACCATCGTCTCCGGAGCGCCCGAAGTTTCCGATCGGATGTTCCTGACCGCCGCCCGCCGGCTGGCGGAATGCGTGTCGTCCCAGCGCCTCGGCCGAGGTGGGCTCTTCCCTCCCATCACCGACCTCCGCAAGGTGTCGAGAGAGATCGCTGTGGCAGTGGTCAAGGAGGCGCGGGACTCGGGGTTGGGGCGCCAGCTGGAGGACCAAGCGGTCGCCCGGGAGGTCGATGACGCGGTGTGGTTCCCGGAGTACCTCCCCTATGCCCCCGCGCCGAAGCCGGAGGAGTGAGCCGCGACCTGAGGCCTGGAACGCCCGACCCAGGCCTCGGGCGCTTCCCTCCCGGCCGCTGGGAATCGGTGCTGGTCAGTGAGCGTTGAACCGGCCCGAAGGCCGGACCGGTGCCACGTCGGCGACCTCTCCGGGGAAGTGTCCCCGCCCGCAAGTGACGGAACCTGCCGCCTGGGCCTGATGGCGGCCCCGGTCGCGGGGCCGACATGCCTCCGCCCTGCGCCCCCCAAAGAGTTCGTCGAGATCGCTGGCGCCGGCGACTGGACGAAGGTCAGGGGAACACTGCCTCACTCCCCCCATCCCCGCACCATCCCCCCTCGCCGTGCCGTGGCGAAGGAGGCCTTGCGGGCCCGGGGCCCAGCCGGAGGGCGCGGCGGGAGGGAACGGGTGGGGTCCGAACCTCAGCGCGCCCTCTGCGTCAGGCGGCGGCCTCGTGGGACCGGCGGGTCCGGGCCGACTCCGAACGGATCCCCAGCACCAGCACCCCCGTCGCCGCCAGCAGCACCACCGCCAGGCCCGCGTCAGCGTTGCCGGTGAGGGTCCACTGCCCCGTATTGGCCACCTGCAGGACGGTCGTGACAATCGGAGCTGCGGTGCCGATCGCCGCCACCGCCGCCACCGGAACGTGCCGGATGGCCGTGAAGGTGAAGACGGTAAAGACGAGCAGGAGTCCCCCACTGGCCAGCACGTAGCGTCCCTGGGTGCCGGTGAGGTGGGCAATCGCCCCGAGATGGCCGAAGACCGCGAGATAGGCGAAGAGCATGAGTGTGCCCAGCGTCATCCGCGCGGTCATGACCAAGAGGGTGGAGAGCGAGCGGAGCAGGTACTTGGAGATGACGAAGTCGGCCGCGAAGAGGATGGTCGAGGCCAGCACCAAGAGCGCCCCCTGATTCCACAAGAAGGCCGACATGTCGGAGGCGAAGAGCAGCCCGAGCAGGATCACCGCGAAGCCTGCCCACATGACCGGGCTGATGCGCTCGCGCAGGAAGATCAGGGCAAAAACGGCCACCAGCACGAACTCGAAGTGGTTCAACACCGCTCCAGTTGCTGCTGTGGTCTGCTTCAGACCGGTGAAGAACAGTGCGTACGAGACACTTCCGCCCACCAGGGCCAGGAGCACCAGCCAAGCCCAGGTCTTGGGCGTCAGGGTGCGGTACTCGCGTCGCCAGCCAGCCGAGAGCGCCAGAGGGATTAGCAGGATCAGTCCCATCACCCCGTCCTTGAGGGTGGTGTACAGGACCGGGTCGGTGAAGGTCTTGACCCCCAGGCTGTTGACGTAGACCGAGACCCCGCTCACCAGGGCTGCGATGGCGGCGCAGAGGTATCCGAGGCGGGGGTTGCGCTGGCCGGCACCCTCGCCACGGACCATCCTGACGAAGAGGCCGGTGCCGGGTCCCGGCCTCTGGGCCGGCTCCGAGGCACCCGGAGCCACGCCGGGCGGAGTGGGGCCGGCGACGGTACTCTTCATGTTTCCTCCCGCTGTCTTGCCACCAGCTTGTCTCGTGCTCCCGGGCCATCAGTTTCCCGCGGCCCTGACGGCCCCCCGGTCCCAGTTCCAAACTACCTGGAGCACCTCTCGGGGGTCAACTCACACCGCCCGGGGCAGCTGGATGCAGGGGAGCCTGACCTCACCAAGGGGGCACGGGATCCGGGCCATACTAACAAAGCGGACCCGCCCCAGCCCTGTGCCGCCCACTTCCAGAGGGCACCTGCAGAGACCGAAGTTCTCCGGTCCGGGTGGCGCTCGCAGCGGCCTTCGCGCCCAGCGTCGGGATAGGCGTGTGGGCCGGCCATGAGATCCTCACCGGGAGATCGGGCCGGGACCGGAGCTCTACCTCGGAAGAGCTTCCGGGGGGCGAGCCGCGACGGGGGCGGAGGACCCAGCCTGTATCCCCGGACCCCGACTATGGCAGCCGGGGTGATGAACCGTGTTTGGTCGCTGGAAGAGATCGTCGGGCTGCTAAGCCCCTAGCCGACGGAGGCTGCGCACATCGGGGACGAGTAGGACCAGTCCCGTGGGTACCGCCATCACCAGGAAGGCGATCCAGATCGCAGGCCCCAGCCCGACCGCGGCCTCGAGCGGGCCCGCCGCCGCCAAGCCGATGGGCATCAAGACAAACGATCCGAACGAGTCGTAGGAGCTGACCCGGGACAGCTTGTCCCTGGGGATCCGCTCCTGCATCGTGGTTGACCAGAGCACGCTGAAGGTCTCGACCCCGATGCCGGCAAGCAGGCTCGTCAGCAGCAAGCCCCAGAGCGGCGCGCCCAGCGCCATGAGGGCGAAGAAGGGCAGGGAGACCACGATCCCGGCGGTTCCAACCAGTAGCGGCCGCGCCGGCGCCAGGCGCAACATCGCCAGCCCTCCGATCACGGCCCCGATCCCGGCCAAGGCGTAAATCGCGCCATATGCCGGCGGACCTCCCAGAGAGCGGCGGGCGAAGACCGGCAATAGCACCGAGACCGCCCCGACATAGGCCATGTTGAACAGCGCGAACTGGACCACGATCCCCCACAACCATGATCTGGACCAGAACTCGCTCCAGCCGGTGGCCAGATCACCAAGCACACCCTGGCGTCGTCTGGCCGCCTCCTCGATGGTGCTGGTGCGAATCGCCCAGATCAGCAACGCGGCAGCCAGATAGCTGGCTGCGTCGATCTCCAGCCCCAGCCCGGGTCCGATCAGAGCGACCAGCACACCTCCGAGGGCCGCCCCAGCCACTCCCGAACTGTTGCGGGCCAGCCCCAGCAGCGAGTTGGCCTGGCGCAGCGCTGGGGTTGGGACCGTCGACGGGACCAGACCCACCGATGCCGGGCCCCAGAAGGCGATGGCGGCGCCATTGAGCGCGGCCAGCAGGGCCAGTGACCAGACCTGGCTGGTGTGGGTGAGGAGGAGGAGGCCGGTGGCGGCTTGAGCCAGGACGCAGACCGCGTTGGCAACCGCGCCGATCAGCTGGCGCGGCAACCGATCCGCCCAGACTCCGCCGAAGAGCAGCAGCACCACCATGACCGCCTCCCGAGCGGCCAGGACGATGCCCAGGTCGACCGCGGATCCGGTCGAGCGCAGCACCCCGAAGGCGAGCGCCACCGGCGCCACGCCGCTCCCCAGGAGAGAGATCGCCTGGGCGGAGAAGAGCAGCCGGAAGTTCCGCTCGCGGAGTGGGTTGATCGGCATCAGCGCAGGCGGTGGACCCGGTCCGTCGCTGAGTCGCGCCAGCTTGCCTCTTCCATGGCAGCGATCGCCTGGCGTGCGTCCCTCCTGAGCGCGCCCCGGGGTCGGACCCGGCTCCGGGTCCTCTCGACCTGGCTGCAGTCCTGCCCCAGCAGCGACACCAGGCCCAGCATCACTGGTGGTCTTCGCCGCGCCCGCCGAGGCCGGCCCAGCTCATCGAGCTGCCAGCCGGTCGGACCCGGCAAGGGCTCGCGTGGCGGCCCGGTCTCGAGTGAGACGAGCCTTGTGGCCACGGTCACCGAGTGCTCGGGGTTGCACCTCGGTCCCCACCGACGGCGACCGGTCCGCCACGTGGGATCCCCTGATCCGGTCCGGTCGACCCGACTCGCGGGCCACCGGAGCGCCCTTCTCCCCGCCGCAAGCCGGAAGCGGCGCACCGTCCGCGGATGGAGCTGAACCTCGCCCAGGGCGGGGTCAGGCTTCGCAGACCACTGCCGGGCCGGGGGCCGGAAGAGCGTTCACCGCAGCCAGGTTCGTGGCCGTGCACCGCCGCAGCCGAGCCAACGCCGCCGGCGAGAGCAGGTCGCAGACCCAGTCCCAGTGAAGAGAGACCGTGTCGCCCGCCACCACCTCCGGGGCCAGCCCCACACCGTCGACGCTCCGGCGGACCTCCTCCACCTGTTCGGGGCCGAGAACGAGGCGCGAGCTCTCGAAGGCCAGGACCCTATTGCGCACGGTGACCAGGTCGCCTGTAACAGCCTGCACCCGCCCCCAGCGGATCCGGCAGCGATCCAGCACCGTGAGGGGCGGTCCCTCCATGCCGACCCGCAGCAGCCCCAGCCACGGGTAGACCGCGAACACGTGGAAACTGTGCTGGCAGACCCCTCCCAGAGGCACCGCGCTGGCGACCGGGCCGAAGCGCGGCCCAGCCCGACTCTCGAACCGATCACCCAGCGATGCCAGCAGCGCCTCGGCCGGCACCCGGTCGAGCAGGTCGTTGCCCACCCAGTAGGCCTCCACCACTCGGGCATCGAGTGGATTGGCGATGCCGTTGCACTTGGCGATCAGCTCGAGGTAGGGCCAAGCTCCCGAGAACCCGGTGGCGAGGTGGGAGAGCGTCGCCAGGTCCACCCCTTCGGCCGCTGTCCCGAGCAGTTCAGCGGAGTCGGCTGGTCCACAGTAGCCGAGCTGGTTGGGCGGGTAGGCGTAGCGCGCGAAGAGCACCGGCCCAGGAGTCGCCGCGGAATCGGCTGCGGCCCCCAGGGCCCCAGCACTCCGTGGGGCCCGGGCAATCACGCCAGCTCCCAGCGGAGGAGACCCCACAAGGCTGCCGCCGTCCCGCCCGTGCCACCGCGCCCCGGTGCGGTCCGTCGCCCGGTTACGCCGGGTCCTCCGGGGGCCCCGAGCCGCCGATCCCGGCGGACCGCAGCTCGGCAACCACCGACTCGGCCTCGGCCGCGTCAACCCGGTCAATGGCGTACCCGCTGTGGACGACCAGCCAATCGCCGGGTTCCGGTTCGGGCGGGTCAAGCGCCAGCAGCGATACCCGGTGCCGGCTCCCGTCGACATCCTCCACCAGGATCGCGCCCGGCCCGTCCGGGCCCACCACCCGATGGATCCGGCTGGTGCACATCAGCGGCCCTCCCCGATCAGCTCCGCCACGTGCCTGGCAGCGTGCTCCACGGCCCGGTCCACCGCCGGGCTCAGACCCGTGCCCTGGCTGAAATCCTGCCCCTCGATGCCCACGACCACCACCCGCTTCGGCGCGCTCCCAACCGCCCGGGCCAGGCGGAACACGCCGGCCACGCCGATCCCATGGGTGCTGGTGGTCCCCGACGGATCACCGGCGGCACCGCGCCCTGAGGTGATGTCGAGCTCGATCAACTGGACCGTCCCCGGTGCGGCGCCGGATTGGACGGCATCCACCACCACGGCCAGGTCCGCACCATCCCACAGCCCGAGCAGATCGAGCGGGTCGGACAGCGGCCCCACAGCGGACACACCGTCGACCGCCTGGGCCACCCGGTCGGCGACCGCGAGACCCACACCATCGTCCCGCCGGTACTCGCTCCCCATCCCGANNTGCGCACGGCCTGCTCGCAGCGCCATGTGAGTTCCTCGTCGGAGAGGTCCAGAGCGCCCTGGACCACACGACGGAGATCGGACTCGATGATGATCTGGTTCTGGGAGGTCGGCGGCACTATGCGCGCCGACGTGATCAGCCCGTCGCCATCGAGCTCGTAGCGGTGGAACAGAAGCCCTCGCGGGGCCTCGGTGGCACCGGCACCCGACCCTGCCCGGGCCGGCACCGCGACGGCAGGCAGGTCGGGAGGTTCGTAGGCCTCGACCAGCCGGAGCGCCTCGTGGCAGGCGAACACCAGCTCGACGGCACGCACGATGATGCTCTTGAACGGGTTCAAGCAGACCGGCCCGAGCCTGGCGGCGGCGGCGGCCTGCCGGGCCACCTCCGGAAGCTCGTTGGCGTTGAGCGCGTAACGGGCCAGCGGTCCAGTCAGGTAGTCGAGCCGGCCCTCTATCCGGGCGTGGAGCGCGGTCGACCGCGCCACATGCTCTTCCACCGAGAGGTCGGCGAAGCCCGATGCGGTGGTGTCGATCCCGTCGGACGAGACCACCCGCCCGGACTCGATCGGGTAACGACCGGGGCTACGCAGAGAGACGAAGCGGTACTCACCCTCCACGTCAGGAAATTCGAACCCTGCCACCCACTCCACGGTGGCGAGGGCCGAATCCAGAGCGCGGCGCAGCGGTTCGGCGAGCGCAGCCACCTCATCCCGGGAGGGGGCGCGGTAGAACCCACCGACCCGGACGTTGACGGGATGGATCGCCCTCCCGCCGACCACCTCCATGATGCGGTTGCCGGTCTTCTTTATCGCCAGCCCGCGCTCGACCGCAGCCCGGTCCAAGGTCGCCAGCTCGACCGCGTCTTGGCAGCCGAGGAAGTCCGGTGCGTGCAGCAGGTACACGTGAAGGGCGTGGCTCTGAATCCACTCGCCGCAGTAGAGGAGGCGACGTAGCTCACCGATCCTCCGATCGACCGTCACACCGCAAGCGTCCTCCACGGCTCCGCAGGCACTCATCTGGTAGGCGACCGGGCAGATCCCGCAGATCCGCGCCGTGATGTCCGGTGCCTCACTGGCCCGCCTTCCCCGCAGCATCGCCTCGAAGTACCGGGGGGGCTCGAAGATGGTGAGGGCCACCTCCTCCACCACTCCGTCACGCACCTCGACCAGCAGAGAGCCTTCGCCCTCGACCCGGGAAATGCCTTCCACCGACACGGTGCGGCGCGCGCCCGATCCATGGGTCATGTCGGCTCCTCCGCCCCGGCCACCTCGGACGCATCACCAGACCCGCCCGCCTTCCCCGACCGGGCCAGAGTTTGCGCCTGGTCACCGAAGACCGGATTGCCGGAGTAGAACGTGGCGAACAACCGGGACGCGTCTGCCGGCGTCATGCCGCCGTCGAGCAGCTGCTGGGCGAGGGCACGGGGGTTGGCGCCTTCGGAAGGCCCGAAGCATCCGAAGCAGCNNCTCCGCATCCAGCGCGCGTCACCGGGCCGAGGCAGGGGATCCCCTTCGCGACCAGGAGGCACACGGTGCCCCGCACCTTGCATTGCTGGCACACGGTGTGGCCGGGAATGACCGGCCTGCGGCCGACCAGCTCGGCCACGATCACCTCGAGCAGCTGGCGACGGTCGATGGGACAGCCATTGAGCTCGAGATCAACCTGCACGTGGGCGGAGATGGGCGTGGACGTGCTCAGCGATGAGATGTACTCAGGGTGAGCGTAGATGGCACGNNGCGGTGGCGCAGGCGCCGATCGTGATGAGGCGGCGCGAGGACTCGCGTACCTCCCGGATCCGCTGGGCGTCTTCGGCAGTGGTAATCGAACCTTCCACCAGGGACAGGTCGTAGGGGCCCTCCACCCGGGCCCGCGACATCTCCGTGAAGGAAGCGATGTGCACCGCGCCGGCCAGGGCCAGCAACTCGTCCTCACAGTCGAGGATGCTGAGCTGGCAGCCGTCACAGGAGGCGAACTTCCAGACCGCCAGGGTCGGCCTCAGGTCAACCGTCATCGCTGTCTCTGCATGAACAACTCGTCAGCCACGCCCCCCCACGGTACGACGGGACCATCGCGGCACACCAGCAGGGGTCCCAACTGACAGTGACCGCACAGCCCGACCCCGCACTGCATGTTCCGCTCCAGTGAGACCCGTATGCGCCGCGGGTCAACTCCGAGATCGACTAGGTCACGGGCCGCGAAGCGGATCATGATCTCAGGCCCGCAGAGCAGGGCCACCGAGTGGGCCGGGGCGAACGGTGCGTTGGGCAGGAGCGCGGTGACCAGACCGACGGGGCCGTCCCATCCCGGCGCGCCCACATCGACGGTCACATCAACGTGGGCCCCGGACCGGCGCCAAGCCTCAAGGTCCTCGGCGAAGAGGATCTGGTCGGGCGAGCGGGCTCCGAACAGCAGGAAGACTCTCCCCCCCCCAGCCCGGCGGCGTCGGACCAGATCATCGATGGCGCCGCGCAGCGGGGCGAGCCCGATCCCGCCGGCAACGACCACCACGTCGGAGTCCTCCTCGATATCGTCGACGCCCCACGGGGTCCCGAACGGCCCTCGCACGCCGACCACGGTCCCAACCGGGGCCGAGCAGAGAGCGTGACTCACCGCACCGACGTCGCGCACCGAGTGCTCGATCGGGCCCGGGGCTCCCGGCGTGCTGGAGATCGAGATGGCGACCTCGCCGATCCCGAAGGCGGTGAGCATGTTGAACTGGCCATGAAGGAAGTCGATCGACCGACCTTGATAGGGCTCCAGAGCCAAAGTGACGACGTCCGCGACCTCCGTCCGCCCCACCACGTGGTAGAGCGAAGGAGTGAGGGTGCGGCTCCGCGGGGCCGCCCCAGTCACGAAATCAGACTGTTCGCTGCCGCCGCCGTAGAGGTCGATCAGGCGGAAGCGGGTCGCCTGCAGGCGCTTGAGGACCACCGACGACAGATGCCCGAGGAGCGCATACCCTACCACCGGGTTCTCGCCCAGCCGCGCCCGCAGGCGCTCGCTGTCGATGGCAACGGTCGCCACGGGTTCGAGGGCACGTGTATCGAACTGCCAGCGGAACGGCGGGGCGGCCCACGAAAGACCAGTCACTTCACCGGGCTCGACCGTCTCAATGATGAGGCGATCCTGCGCCGGCCCGTGAATCTCGATCGCCGCTCGCCCGCGGTACAAGAGGTAGAGCGTGTCGGCCACACCGCCCTCGCTCAAGAGGAGGCTTCCGGCCTCGAACGTCGCCAGCTTGGCGCAGCTCACCAGCAGCTCCACGGTCCCCTCGGGAAGACCCGACAGGAACCGGTGCCGACTGAGCACATCTTCCAAGTCCTCGGCCACAGGCTCAGGCGCTCCCCAGCTGCGACTGCGCCGTCGTTCGCCCGCATGGCCCCCGCCCCGGTATTGCTGATGGAGATCGATGAGGCTGGCGCGGGTTGCCTGGAGCCGCTTGAGGACCACCGACAACAGACGCCCGAGGAGGGCGTAACCAACCGCGGGGTTCTCACCCAGCCGGTCCCGAAGTCGGGCGCTGTCGATGGCTACGGCGGCCACCGGTTCGAGCGCGCGCGCGTCGAACTGCCACCGGAATGGGGGTGCGGCCCAAGACAGCCCCACCACCTGGCCCGGCTCGACGGTCTCGATGCGGAGGCGGTCCTGGGTGGGTGTGTGGATCTCGATCGCCACCCGCCCTCGGTAGACCAGGTAGAGCGTGGTGGCCACCCCACCCTCGGTCAAGAGGAGACTCCCGGTCTCGAAGGTCACCAGCTGGGCGCAACTTGCCACCAACTCCAAAGTGCCCTCGGGGAGACCCGACAGGAACGGATGCTGGCTGAGCGCGTCTTCCAAGGACTCGCTCACGGCGCCCGGTGCTCCCCAGCGGCCACTGCGCCGTCGGTGGCCCGGATGGCCGCAGCTTCCTCGGTGATATCAATTCCAACTGGGCACCAGGCGATGCACCTTCCACAGCCCACGCAGCCCGACTCGTCGAATTGGTCCCACCACGTCGAGAGCTTGTGGGTGAGCCACTGGCGATAGCGCGACATCGTGGTCGGCCGAACCGCCCCGCCGTGGATGTAGGAGTGGTTGAGGTCGAAGCAGGATGCCCAGCGGTGCTGCCGCTCCAGCGCGCCGGAGACGTCACTCACATCCTTGACGTCGCTGCAGAAGCAGGTCGGGCAGACAAGGGTGCAGTTCCCGCAGGAGAGGCAGCGCTCGGCGACCTCCTCCCAGCGAGGGTGTTCAATGTTGCGGGCCAGGAGGGCGGGGAGCCCTTCGGTGTCAAGGGAACGCCCCATGGTGTCCTCGGCGTGCGAGAGCACCTTCTGGCGCTCCGCCCGCTCGCTGTCCTCGGCCGGGCGGTGGGGGATCTTGGCCAGCACGTCGGCCCCTGCCCGCGACCCGACCCGTACGTAGAACCGATGCCCACCGTCGACCAGCTCGGTCACGGCCAAGTCGTAGCCGTTGCCGGCCGCGGGGCCCGTGCCCATCGAGGTGCAGAAGCAGGTACCGGCGGGTGTCCCGCACTCGGCCGCGACCACGAACGCGCCCCCGCGGCGGGCCGCGTAGCGGTCGTCGGCGACGGCACCGTCCCGGAGAACCCGGTCGAGGACGCCGAGCGCGGCCAGCTCGCAGGGGCGGGCCCCGATGACGGCGACGGGCTCGGTGGGGGCGGGGGGCTCGGACAGGGTCACCTGGCCATCGGCGACCGAGGCACGCCACACGATTTCCTCGGACACGAAGAACTGCGACTTCATCGAGGTGGGACCCACAGCCCAACCGAACAGCGCAGGCCCCTCGCCTTGCTCCACCCGGTAGCAGCCGGGCTCCTGGTGATCGTGCCAACCTTCCGGAAGGTCGTCAACGCCGGTCACCTCACTGTGGACGATCGCCCCGTCTCGGACAACCGGGCCCACGGTCCGATGGCCTCTGGACCGGAGCTCCTTGATCAGGGCATCGAGGCCGGCACGGTCGACGACCGCCTCGTCACCAACTTCCACGGCGCCAGCTTACAACCCCAACATGCCCTGAGTCGACCTCGGGGCCACGGGGCAGAATGGCGGGCAGCCAGGTTCGGCGGAGCCCCCGACCGACCCTTCCTCAGGGCCCCGCCTCTGCGACTCTCCAGGTGCCTCCTCCACTGCGGATCTGGCATCGAAGGCTCGCTGATCCCCCAAGGCGCAGGGGCACCCGCCCTGCCCCGGGGCAGGCCTGCTCGCTGAACTCGATCTGATCTCGGCCCCAGCCCTCATCCCTGAGCCCTGGCTGCCCCCGTTGGGGCTGACGAGGCCCCCCGCGGCAGGCGGGCGAGGCGGTAAAGGACGTGTCGACACAGCGGTTGGCCGGGGGGGAGATCAGGGTGATCGAAGTCCTCGGCCGGGTCTCGCTGCATCCCCAGCCGTTGCATCACCCGCTGGGACCGGCGGTTGGTCGCGCTGGTGAAGGAGACGATCTCCGGCAGCCTGAGCTCGTCGAACCCGTAGGCCGCGGCGGCTCTGGCCGCCTCGGTGGCGTGGCCGTGGCCCCAGTTGTCCCGGGACAGCCGCCAGCCCACCTCCACCGCCGGCGTGAAGGGCGCTCTGAAGGTTACGGGGTTGAGGCCCGCGAACCCGGCAAAGAGGCCGCTCGCCTTCACTTCCACCGCCCACAGCCCCCATCCACGCAGGCGCAGCTGCACCTGGATGTGGTCCGCCAGCAAGTTGCTCTGGGTCCCCGACAAGATCGCGGGAAAGTACTCCATGACGAGGGGATCGGCATTGAGTGCAGCGAAGGGCTCGCGGTCCCGCGGCAACCAGTCCCGCAGCAGCAGCCGGTCGGTGGCCAGCTCGGTCACACCCGCCACGCCCGCCCCCCGCCGGGCGCCGTCCAAACGGCCCAGGGTCGCAGGACCGGGCCATTGGAGGGTGATCCCCGATTGGGCTGGGTCAGGACACCAACCCAGCCTTCACCTGCAGGTACCATGAAAGATACCGCCCGTAGCGTGCCTGCAGGTCGGGTCGCCTCCAGTCCTGGCCGAAGACGACGCGGCGGCAGTTGGCGGCGCCGCAGCGGCATGCCAGGACGCCCGGGTGGTCATCGATCATGGCGTAGTCGATGGTCAGTTCCTCACCCGCGGCGATATCCCGCATGGCCACAAAGACGACGTTTCCGGCGACCCCGGCGTTGGGATCGCAGGAGTGGTTGAGGTAGAGCATCACCGCCTCGTAGTCAGCCGCATCCGCCGCCGCCAGGTACAGGTCGTCGGTGATCTGGACGTCCGAATCCCCTACCACATGGGCGGATTCGGCAAGCTCGGCCCGGTCGAGGATGCGCCCCCCCTTGACCGCCACCACCTCACCGTGGCATATCGCCTCGACGGCGTGCAGACCGAGGTCATGGATCACGCTCGGCCCACCTTTGGCGCACTTGGGCGAGATGAACGACGAGGCAGGTGGTGCGCTCAAGTCGCAGACGGCCCGGGGCCGCTCACTTCCGTCATCGCGAGGCGCCCCACCGGCCGGTCACTCGCCGGAGTCTCGCCGCGCGACCCGGCGCTGTCGGGCGCGCATGCTCTGGCCGAGGATCGCCTTGCGCAGCCGCACCGACTTTGGGGTGACCTCGACGCACTCGTCCTCTCCGACGAACTCCAGCGCCTGCTCCAGAGAGAACTGGAGATGAGGGGTGAGCCGCTCGGTCTCCTCCTGGGTGGAGGAGCGGATGTTGGTCTTCTGCTTCTCCTTGGTGGGATTGACGTCCATCTCGTCGAGACGGGCGTTCTCGCCCACGATCATGCC
>PLTL01000037.1 GCA_003164475.1 Candidatus Dormiibacterota bacterium
CCGCTCCTGCGGGCGATTCCCTGGAGCGGCCGTCCTGAGCGCTCCGGCCGTCAGCCTGGCTCCGCTGCCGGAGTCCCTGGCGGCGGGCTGGTGCGAGCAGTTCATCGAGCGCCCCCAGGGGCAGCTCCGGGTGGTGAGCGCCGGCTCAGGACCGCCGCTCTTGCTCTGCCACGGCTTCATCGGGTCGGCCGAGAACTTCGAGAGCTGGGTTCCCCGGCTCGCCCGCCAGCGCCGGCTGGTGCTCCCCGACCTGCCCGGGTTCGGGGAGTCCGCCCGGCTCCCCGGTCCCCATACCAGCCGGGACCTGGCCGCCGAGCTGCTGGCGCTGGTGGACCGTCTGGAGCTGTCCCGGTTCGAGCTGGGCGGCCTGTGTCTGGGCGCCGCGGTGGCCATGGAGCTCCTCTCCATGGCGCCTCACCGAGTGGAGCGGCTGGTCCTCCACACCCCGCTCCTGGAGCCCGCCGGGGTGCCACGGGCGGTCCGGGCCCAGGTGGCGATCGCGACCACTCCCGGAATCTTCGAGCTGATCTCCCGGCTGGGGCAGCACCGGGCGCTGGCGGACCTCTACCGGCGGGTGATGGTGGAGGGTGACGCCGAGGTGGACCGTCGCTCCGCGGACGTGAACTTTGCCAATCAGATTCGGGCCTGCCCCAGGGCGGCCAGGGAATGGCTCAGAGACGGGACCAGAACCGACTTCACCCGCCTCCTGGATGGTTGGCGAGGTCCGGTGGCGGTGCTGGCGGCCGCCGACGACCGGCTCCTCGTGCTGCCGCGCCTGCGGGCCTACTGCAACCGGCGGCCGCGCACCCGGCTGTCGGTGCTCGCCTCGGCCGGGCACGGTTGGGATCGGGAGCTGATCCGCCGCCAGCTGGATGTCGTGGAGGGATTCCTGGAGGAGCCGCCGGACCAGGCCACGGCGGCCGCCGGGTGAGCGCAGCGCCGATCGTCTTCCTGGCGGTTGAGGTACCGGAGCGGGCGCGCCAATCCCTCCTCCCGGTGGTCCGGTTGCTGGAGGAGGCCGGCCCCGAGCTCCAGGCGGCCCGGCCCGACGGCCTCCATCTCACCCTCCAGTTCCTCGGCCCAGTGGAGCCCTCCCGGCTCCCCACGGTGTTCGCGGCCGCGGAGGGGGTGGCCACCAGGGCCACCCCCTTCCCTCTCCTGATCGAGAGGATTGGGACCTTCTCTCGGTCGGGCTGGCCCACGGTGGTGTGGGCGGGGGTGGGGGCGGGCGAGGCCGAGCTGGCCCAGCTGGCGGCGGGCCTGGGTACCCAGCTGCGAGGGGACGGCTGGTCCCTGGGCCGGCGCCGCTTCCGGGGCCACTGCACTCTGGCGCGGTTGCGGTGCCGTCCCCGCCCGGCGACGGTGGCGGCGCTCGGGGATGTCATCCGTCAGGGCCTGGGTCAGGTACCGCCCGGCTTCGAGGTGGACGCCATCGCGCTGCTGGAGTCCGTGGCCACGGGTGCCGGTCCCAGCCGCTACCCGGCCCGGAGGACTTGGAGGCTGGCGGGGGTTTAGGCAGGACTCACCACTCGAAGGGCCGCCCGTGCCAGTCGTGGAGGACGGGGTAGCGGCCCGCGTCCAAGAAGTGCCTGGCCCTGCCCTCGAAGGCCCGGACCTCGCCGGGCCGGAGCAGGTGGCGGAGCGCCTGGCGCAACTCCGACATCCGCTCCTGGTCGCCGAGAAGGCTCGAGAGTGCGGCCAGCCAGGGCTTCGGCACCGGGCTGCCGCCCAGGTCGATCAGCGCCGTGCGGAGCTTGAAGTCGGTGTTGAAGGTGACGCCGTGGTCGATGCCCCGCAGCTGTCCTCGGGGATCCACCAGCAGGTGAGCCCTTTTGCGGTCGGCATTGTTGATCAGCACGTCGAGGGCCGCCAGCCCGCGGAGGTCGTGCTCCAACCGCTCGGAGTCGAGGGTCAGCTCCGGCCCGGGCGCGGGGATGAACTCCTGGACCGAACCGGGCCCCAGTGGTGCCTCATGTCGGAGCACGGTGGTGGGGGTGAAGTGCCATCCCAGGGCCCGGTCCACCAGGTATGTGGCCACCTCCCGCAGGTGCAGGGTGCCCGGCGGGAAGTCCCAGAGCGAGCGCTCGCCGCGGGCGGGCTTGTAGATCGCGGGAAGCGGGCCGGTGGGGGTGTCAAGCTCGACCGCGAAGACGGCGTTGCTGCCCGAGGGCACCCGTCCCAGGCTCAAGACCGGGGAGTCGCGGAGCCAGCCCTGGAGCTCCTGCTCGTCGACGGGGGAGGGCGGGTCCGTCGATGCCATATCGGCTCCAGCGTACTGAGACCCCGGTATCCTGGCTGACCAGGCCAGACGGTGGAGCCGTCCCCCTCACCGATCTGCACCCGTCCCCACCCGGAGGAACCCCCCTTGGTCCACTCGCTGGAGCAGTTCCTGTCGAGCTTCGGCTACCTGGCACTCTTCATCCTCACCGTGGCTCAGTGCACCGGGATCCCGGTCTCCAGCGAGGTGGTGATCCCCTTCGCCGGGCTGCTGGTGGCGGGGGGCACGCTGTCGCTGCCGCTGGTGATCCTGGTGACCGTCCTGGGTGAGCTGGTGGGGGCGGTCATCGCCTACACCATCGGGTTCTTCGTGGGCCGGCCGGCTGTGCTGGCCTTGGGCAGGTACTTCCACTTCCAGGAACGCCACCTCGTCGTGGCTGAACGCTGGCTCGAGCGCCGCGGCGTGGTGGCGGTGGCGGTGGGGCGGTGCGTCCCGGTGATCCGCAGCTACACCAGCTTCCCCGCCGGCTTTGCCCACATGCGTCTCAGCCGCTTCCTCCCCGCCACCTTGGTCGGGGCGGTGGTCTGGGACAGTGCTCTGGCGGTGGCGGGGATGGAGCTGGGCAAGCACTTCTCGAGGATCTCCACGGTGCTCAAGCCGGTTGAGTATGTGGGGGTGATCGTGGTGGCCCTGGCGTTCGTCTACGGGGTCTACCGCTGGAACAACCGGGGCCCAGCGGAGCCTCCTCCGGAGCCCTAGCAGCCGGCCCCAATGGGGACCGGTGGGAGGGCTGCTCCCGAAGGTCCCTGCCAGAACCTCTCCGGGATGGCCGGAGGCCCAGCCGTCGAGCCGCCCTCTGGGGATCTGCCCTGGGGGTAACCGGGCAGCAACGGCCCGGGCTGGGCGCACGACCTCAGCTGAGCTGGAGGCCCTCTCCCGGTCTGACGCGGGAGCCACCCGGCGGCGGTCCTGGTCTGAAGCGACGGGGAAGTCGTCGAGAGCGGTGACCGGACGCGCCGGCGGCACGCGGGCGTACCGAAGGTCAGGCACCCAGCGAAGGGCCATTGGATAGGGACTGGTCCACGACCTGCGCCAGGTGCAGGGCAGGTCGGCCGGCGCCCTGAACGATCTGCTCGCGGCAGCTGAAGCCGTCGGCCAGGATCACGGTGTTGCCACTGGCCGCGCGGACGGCCGGCAGCACCCCGAGCTCGCCGATGCGCATCGACAGTTGGTACTTCTCACCGCGCTCGAAGCCGAAGGCTCCAGCCATGCCACAGCATCCAGCATCGAGCACCTCGTACCGCAACCCCAGCCGATCCATGAGTTGGCGATCGGCATCGAAGCCGATGACCGCGCGCTGGTGGCAGTGGGTCTGGACCAGGGCCCGGCGTTCACACCTGCGGAGATCCAACCGGCCCGGCGCCCGGGCCAGGAACTCAGCCAGGGTGAAGGTGTTCTGGGAGAGCCACTCCGCGCGGTCCTCACCCGCGAGAAGATTGGGAAGCTCGTCCCGGAACACCGCTGCGCAGGAGGGCTCCAGCACCACCACCGGGGTGCCCGCCGCAATCGCTGGGCCCAGCGCACGAAGGGAACGACGGAGCAACCGTTCCGCCAAGCCGAGCATGCCACGATCGTAGAGCGGCCGTCCGCAACAGACCCACTGGGATGGGACGGTCACCCGGAAGCCGGCCGCCTCCAGCACTCTCACGGCGGCGGCGGCGATCCCAGGGCTGAACCGGTTGGTGAAGGTGTCCGGCCAGAGCACCACCTCGGTGGCGCCATCGTTCCGCAGTGGCCGCCTCGCAAACCAGCTGGTGAACGGCGTCGGTGCCAGGTGCGGTAGGGCACGCTCTCCCGCCACGCCGGCGGCCGCCTTGGCAACTGTGGAGAGACCGGGCGCGGAGCCGAGAGCGTTGGCCAGCCAGGGCGTCCGCGAACCGGCGGCCGCGAGCCAAGGGAGCGCGCCCGCCGCGTAGGCGATCCGCGGTCGGACCCGCCCCGAGTAGTAGTGGTGCAGGAACTCGGCCTTGTAGGCGGCCACGTCGACGTGGACCGGGCAGTCGCTGCGACAGCCCTTGCAGGAGAGGCACAGGTCGAGGGACTCGCGCACGGCCCGCTCGCGCCAGCCATGAGTCAGCGGATCAGCCCGAAACATCTCCGACAGCAGCCGGGCGCGGCCCCGGGTCGAGTGCCGCTCCTCGCGCGTGGCGCGAAAGCTGGGGCACATGACTCCCTCGGAGAGGCTGCGGCACTTCGCGACTCCCACGCAGCGCTCGGCGGCCGCGGCCAGGCTGGCTTGGTCGGCGGGGAAGCGAAACCTGGTGGTCAGCTCCAGGGGCCGGTAGTCTGGACCCAGGCGCAGGTTGGCGTCCAGCGGAAGGGCATCGACCAGCTTGCCGGGGTTCATCCGCCCCCCCGGGTCCCAGATCGCTCGGAACTCACGGAAGGCGGTCATGAGCTCAGGCCCGAACATCCGCTGGAGCAGCTCACCACGGCTCTGACCGTCGCCGTGCTCGCCCGAGAGCGACCCGCCAAAGCTCAGCACCAGGTCGGCGGCGCGGTCAATGAACTCGCGATAGCGGCGGAGGCCCTCCACGGTGCGGAAGTCGAAGTTGATGCGCAAATGAACGCAGCCCTGGCCGTAGTGCCCGTAGAGCGGGCTGCGGTAGCCGTATTCGCCCATCAGCGCGGTCAGCTTGCGCAGGTAGGCGCCAAGCTGCGCGGGAGGAATGCCGGCGTCTTCCCAGCCTTCCCAGCCCTCGGGTTCGCCGGGAACAAATACCGTGGCGCCCAGCGCCGACTCGCGCACCTTCCACACCCGCGCCGCCTCGGCAGTGGTATAGATGCGGGCCACGGGCCGGGCCGGCCAGCTTCGGGCGGCGCGTACCAGGGCTTCCGCCTTGGCCTGCGCCTCCTCGGCGTCCCACGCCCCCATCTCCGCCAGCAGAAAGCCCCCGCCGGGCGGCAGCAGTTGAACGTCTTCAACGGCCAGCTTTTTGCGGCGCATGAACTCCAGCAGCAGAGCGTCAAAACCCTCCAGCCCGATCGGCCCGTGCTCCAGAGTGCTGGGCACGGCGTCCGCGGCCAGGAAGGCGTCGCTGAAGGCCAGTGCCGTCAGCACCCGGTAGGGCGGGCTGGCGGCCAGGTTGACCGTGGCAGAAACGATGGTGGCGCAGGTGCCCTCCGAGCCCACCAGCGCGCGCGCCACGTGAAAGCCGTTCTCGTCCAGCAGCTCGTCCAGGTTGTAGCCGGAGACACGGCGCGGAATGCGGGGAAACTTCTCCCGGATGAGCCCCGCATAGCGATCGCGCAGACGCGCCAGGCCAGCATAAATCTCACCCACCCGGCCTCCGCCGCGAATGGTCGCTTCCATCTCCAGCGGGCTGGTGCGGCCCACCGTCATGCGCGTGCCGTCGTAGAGCACAAGGTCCATCGACTCCACGTTATCGGCCACTTTGCCGCCCAGCAGGCCATNNTGCCGCCCAAAGTGCAGCGGCTGTGGGTGGCCGGGTCGGGCGCGTAGGTGAGGTGATGCACCTCCGCGGCCTCGCGCAGCCGGTCCAGCACAATCCCCGGCTCCACGCGCGCCAGCCGGGCCAGGGGATCGATGGAGTTGAGCCCGTTCATGTAGCGCGAGAAATCGAAGACCACCGCTACGTTGGCGCATTGGCCGGCCAGGCTGGTGCCTGCCCCGCGCGGCAGCACCGCCGCCCCGGTACTCCGGCAAGCGGCCAAGGCAGCCTCCACGTCCTCCGCATCCCGCGGCAGAATCACGCCCACCGGCAACTGCCGGTAGTTCGAGGAGTCGGCGGCGTAAAGCGCGCGCGAGCCCAGGTCGAAGCGCACCTCGCCGCGCAAATTGGCTTTGAGCAGGGCTTCCAACTCGCGGTGCGCGGCAAAGCGCTCATGGTCCAGTTGCGGCTGGATGGTGGTCAGGGCGGAAAAAGGTGAAGTGTTCACCGGGGAATAGTAGCGCGTTTTTGAGCGCAACCCAACCGCACGGCCCGCCCAAAATGCCCCGTGCCCCATCACTGCGATTTTTTCATGTCGCAAGGGTGGGAAAGCGCCAATTCCTGCCGGCCCCGTTTCAGAAGCAGCTAGAGCGAGGCGCCTCTACCGCGCGGGCCACTCCTCGACCACGATGCCCAGGTCATTCAGCTTCTGGATGGCGGCTTCCACGTTGCGGCGGACCTTGGGGCGATCCTTGGGGCTGGCCAGCGGCGACTCGGCCACGGCCACCACCCGGCCATAGCGCCAGGCGCCGGCGGGCAGCGCAATCAGGGCCTCAGCCAGGTCGGCGGGCCGCAGTTGGAGCTCCTGACGGCGGGCAGCTTCCGGACGCAGCAGGGTGCCCTTCCCCATGGAACTGGGGTTGGGATCGGTCATGGTTACGCGCAGGGTGAGCGACTCGGCGCCGACCGAGACAAACGGATTGGCCCACGCGCCCGGCTCATGCACATCCACATACATGCTCTTGGTGGGCAGCGGGATAGCGGCCAGCGCGGCCCGTTGCTGGTCACTCTTCTGGGCAGAGGCCTGGGCAGCCGCCTGCGCCTTCTGCTCAGCGCTGACCGCATTCTTGGCCACGCCCACTACCGCCTGTTCTTCCTTGTGGCAGGCAATCGGGAACAGGCCCATCAGCAGGGCCAGCGCCGCACATACCGCGGCATTTGAGCGCCAAATCATTCATCAAGGATAACAGCAATGCAATCGCAGGCTTTTCCGCCAGCTGCCCTGTTCGGTTGAAATGTGCGCATTCGGGAGAGATGCGCAGCTTTGGGTGGAATGTCACAGCGCAGCGCCCGCAACCTGTAGTAACCTGCCCGCGCATGGGATCGGAGGCCTCAAAATGATCACCAAGGTCGTGGCCATTGTCGGCAGCTATCGCAGGGGCGGGACCATCGACAGCGCCGTGGAAGCCATCCTGGAGGGCGCCAGGGAAAAGGGCGCCATCACCCACACCATCCACCTCACCGACCAGCACATCGAGTTCTGCAAGAACTGCCGCCAATGTACCCAGACGCCCGGCGAGGAACGCGGCAAGTGCTGCCAGGAGGACGACCTGGAGGCGCTGCTGGCGGAAATCGACGCGGCCGATGCCGTGGTGCTGGGCAGCCCGGTCAACTACGGAAACGTGACTGCCATCTTTCGCCGGTTCATGGAGCGGATCATCGGCTTCACCTATTGGCCGTGGAGCGGCCCCGCCCCCAAGCCGCGCAAGAAGCTGCTCACTCGCAAGGCCGTGCTCGTAGCCTCCTCCGCCATGCCCGGCTTCCTCATCCCACTGGTGACCGGAACCGGCCACGCCCTGCGCACCACCGCCAAATTGCTCGGCGCCAAGCCGGTAGGCAGCCTGTGGGTCGGTCTGTCGGCCCAGGAGCCGGATCACCAGTTGTCGCCCCGCGCCAGAGAACAGGCCCGCCACATCGGCTGGAAGCTGGCGTTGATGCACTGCAATCTACCGTTGGGGACGCAGGATCAAGGAGATAGGCTGGATGGATCGTCAAGGATGAGCATTCCACATGCACAGGAGGATCAGAAATGTCTATTGGGTCATAAATCTAGCTTATTTGGCCGCTTATATCTGCGTGTTCTCGATCCAATATGCGCATCCACCGGAAGTTCCCAATTACCCCTACACATATTTGTTTCTGACCGCATCCTTGTCCTACCCGGTTTGGCTTGCATTGTCACGTTCTGGAGCCGGGTTCTGGAAGGGACTTCAGGCAGTCGTTCTCATACCAACCACCGCGGAGTTATTTGAATGGGGCTTGTATCTATTCAGGACGAATGGATTTCAAAGCCGCGATTTCGAAACAGTTTCTTGGTTTGGCTTTTATCTCTTAGGCCCAATTGGCGCAGCAATCGCATGGTACCCTATCGGGTATCTGGCGGCTTGGTTGCTGTTTCGTCGAAATAAGGTCCAGACCGAGCCGATGAGTCGGCTCGGCGACGAATGACTCAGGCTCAAAACTTAAGCAATTAAGACCCTGGGTTGCCGCATTCCTACTTTCCGATCAGCCCGCGCGCAATCGCGTCCAGCATCCCGTTGAGGAAGTTGATGGACTCCGGCGCTGAATAACGCCGCCCGATCTCCAGGGCCTCGTTGATGACGATGGGGAACGGCGTGCCCTTGAAGCCCAGCA
>PLTL01000301.1 GCA_003164475.1 Candidatus Dormiibacterota bacterium
GCAGGTTCGAGTCCTGCAGGGGGCACCAGTTTGCGGCGCCGGGGAGTCGGCCAAGACCGGGAGGATCTACCCCGACACCCTCGAGAACGTTCTCTTCCCCTTCTGCCTCAGGGCCGGCATCACCCAGGCGTCGCAGCTGACCAGCCGCTATGTCAACGAGCTGACCCCCGGGCTCCTGGACGGGACACGGTCCCGGTCAGGGCCCCGCTCGCCAAGCCCGCCGTCCACAGCTGCGCCCGCGCGATCAACACCCTGCTCACCTGGGCGGCGAGGGAGGGCGAGGAGGTCACCGCAGAGGCCCAGCGCCCCCGACTCGACCGCCTTATTCTCGAAGTGCTGAGCCGGAAGGAGATCGGGGCCATGGAGGAGCGGCCCGGCAGCGAGCGCGACAAACTCATCGTCCAGATCCTCGGCAACTCCCGTCGTGCGCGGCCACTGGGCCGCCCCGCTACTGCCCCTATCTTGGCCCGCGCCGAAGCCTGAGCCTGGAGCCGAGCCTTACGGCCTGACGGACACCCGGCCGCGGCCGCAGCGCGCGCCGCGCCGGTTCCGCCGCTGCCTTGCCGTCGCGAGCGGCAGCCTGTCGGGAAGGAAGCGCAACCAGCGCCACCAGGCCCCCGGCGAGGGCGACGATGGCCCCGGTGAAGAAGGCCAGGTCCATCCCGCCCATGAATGTGGAGCGGGCCATGCGGCTGAGCGCCCGGCCTTGAGGCCTGCCTCGACCAACAGCCACACGGGATAGGCGCCGACGGACCGCGCTCTCGGCGCTTGCCCGAAGTCGCCGGCCGGGTGGGAAGCTGCGGCGATGGAAGCTATCCCCTGGGAGAAGGCGCAAGCCACCTGGAATCGCTTGGCCGAGTTGCCGGATATGGCCGGCCTCAGTCGCGCCTGCGCTCGATTTCGTCGAGGAGGTCGCTGCCCTCCTGTCGGGGGGCACGATAGTAGCGCCTGACCGAACGGGCATCCTTCCGGCCTCCTAAGCGCATGAGGCGGTAGATAAGTTGGGTCGATGCAGTGAAGTGACGGGGATAAGCTCGTGCTGCTGCTCAGCGGCTGGGATCAGGTGGTCTAACCACCCGGGCTGCTAGCTCGACTTCAGCGGCGGGCCGGCGAAGGTGATGTTGTTGTTGGCCAGGTAGTTCCAGATCGAGGCCACCCCGGTGCTGAAGAGGAGGGCCAGCAGGTAGTAGACGTGGAGGTGATCCACCGAGGTCAGGAGCACGGCCTCGTTGATGCCCATGCCCACCAGACTCACCGCCTCGAAGGTGAGGACCTGCTGGCGACGGCTTCCCCAGCGGCGGTCCCTCCAGGTGACCAGGGAGTTGAGGGTGTAGGTGACCAATATCGCCAGCTGGATCGCGATCGCCGATCCCAGCCAGAGGGGCAGGTGAAGACCGTGGTAGAGCAGCACGGTCCCGGCGAAGGTGGTGATCAGCCCCAGTACGCCGACGCCGAGGAAGATGGGGAAGCGGCGGCCGTGGCGCCGGATGAGCTCCTGCAGATCCGGAACGGGGGCGCGGCGACGTTCGACCGAGGCGCTCAAGACCCGACGACGTTAGCAGAGGCCCTGGGAGTCGCCCGTCTCGAGACCGTCGCACGCAGGTGACGTCCTGCTCCAGGTCAGGCGGGCCGGGACGGCTGCCTCAGAGATCGAATTGGACGCGCACCTCGCCGACCTCGCGCCCTGCCCAGTTGGTGATCGGCGATCTCACCTGCCGCTCAAGCTCGCCTTCCAGGCGGGTCGGCAGCAGCTGGAGCTGCTGTAGGGCATGGACCGCGATCTGGGGCAGACCGGCCGGATTACCGGCCTCCAGCTTGATTGCCAGCGCCCAGCTGCCGTCCCTGGCCACCGCTCCAAAGATCGCCGCGGCCCCGCCCTTGGCGGTGAGGGATTCCCCGGCCGCCCTGACCAGGGCGGTGTCGAAGGAGGTGGTGCCTCCGATCAACCAGGGGTACTCGGCCATCGCCGCGTGGCACTCCTGGACCGCGGCATCGGAGCTGGCGGCGCTGGCCAGGGCCCTGGCGAAGGCCCGGAGCGGCATCCCGAACGTGGGCAGGCCGCAGCCATCGGTCCCGAAGGGAAGCTCGACCGGCGTCAGCCCGGCGTGGTAGGCGATCCGCTCCGCGATCTCCACCTGGAGGGGATGGTCCCTCTCCAGGTAGCTCTCCAGCGGCCAGCCGCGGTGGACACAGGTCGCCACCATGGCCGAGTGTTTGCCGGAGCAGTTGTTGTGGACCTGGCTGGGGCTGCTGCCGCCGCGGAGCAACTGGGCGGCGGCCTCGGGGTTGGCCGGGAGGTGGGCCCCGCACCTGAGCGCGCTCTCAGGCAGCCCGGCCTTGGCGAGGATGGCCCTCACCGCCTCGACATGGCCGGGTTCCCCCTGGTGGGAAGAGCAGGCGATGGCGATGCTCTCCCGGCCCAGGCCGAGTGCGGCCGCGGTGCCCGATTCGACGAAACTGGCCGCCTGGAGGGGCTTGCAGGCGCTCCGCAGCGTGCTCTCGACGTCGGGGTCCCCCAGCCAGCGGACCGGTTCCCCATGGCGGTCGACCAGCACCAGGTGGCCGCGGACTCGAGCCTCGACGATGGGTCCGCGGCTGATCTCCGCCAGAAGAGCGGGTTGCGCTGGCGCTGGGCTGAGCAAGCTGCAGATCCTCCCCGATCACTAGGCCCGGTCCTGGCGGGCGGCCACAAGGGCGAGATCAGTGTAGATCGCCTCGCCCCCAGACTTGGGGGCAGGCCATGTCCAGCTGCTGACGCGGGCGCGCCGGTATGCCTGCGAGACCAGGGGCCCGGCCGCGGGCGTGCGGGCGGCAGCCCCCGCGTCCCCGAGAATCTCGACCCGGACGTGAGGATCCGCGCCCAGCCGGTCCAACCCCTTCAAGAGCCTGTCAAGCAGCCGGGCGGAGAAGGCGCTGTGGTCGGTGGGCAGCCAGGCGAGCGCCACGCGGCCTTTTTTGCCCCTCGAGCTGGAAGCGGACCAGCCTCTCAGCGGGCTCCATGGCACGCCGTGTTGATCCTCGGCGTCCGGACGGTGCCCGCGCCATAGCCGGCGTGGGAGCCGCCTCCGCGGGCGGGTGCCGACCCGATGGCCCAACGGGGATGTTGCCGTATTCGGCCGCGAGGTTCAGGATTCCTGCAGATGAGCAGGTGGACCTGGGCCGCAGTGCCGGCCCTGCTGGTGATGACCGGGGCCCTGGCGAGCTGCTCCTCCGCGGCCAGCACCGGGAGCCCTCCCAAGGTGGCCAAGATCAGCCCGATCAAGATCTCCCCGAGCTCCCTCTCGCAGTCCCTGGCCGTGCTCCAGCAGGCCTACGTCGACCTCTACAAGGTGGTGAGCCCGGCGGTGGTGCAGATCTCCACCAAGGCCGACCTGGGCTCAGGGATCATCTTCAACGCCCAGGGTGACATCGTCACCAACAACCACGTCGCCGACGGGTACAAGTCCTTCGAGGTGACCCTGGCCGACGGCAAGGAGTACCCCGGCACCTTGGTCAACAACTTCGCCCCTGACGACCTGGCCGTCATCCACATCAACGCCACCGGGCTCCAGCCGGCCACCTTCGGTGACTCCTCCGAACTCCAAGTGGGGGACATTGTGATGGCGATCGGCAATCCCCTGGGCTTCCAGAGCAGCGCCACCGAGGGCATCGTCAGCGCCATCGGCCGGACCGTCAGCGAGCCCAACGGGGTGACCCTCCCGGACGTGATCCAGACCTCGGCACCGATCAACCCCGGCAACTCCGGGGGCGCCCTGGTGGACCTGGAGGGGCAGGTGGTGGGAATCCCCACCCTGACGGCCCTGGACGAGGAGCTTGGGGGGTCGGAGGCAGCCGGGATCGGCTTTGCCATTCCCAGCAGCCTGGTGGCCACTATCGCCGGGCAGATCGTCAAGTACGGCGCCGTCCAGACCTCGGGCAGGGCCTGCATCGGAATCGAAGTGGAGCAGGTGACCGGCTCCAACGGCGAGGATGACGGCGTGCTGGTGACCTCGGTGACGCGGGCGACCGCCTCCTCGGCCGGGCTGAAGGCCCAGGACGTCATCACCGCGGCCAACGGCCAGGCCACCCCGGCGGTGGAGGACCTCACCGACGCCCTGGCCAACCTCAGCCCCGGGGCGAAGGTCACCCTTGCGGTGACCGAGCCCAGCGGCAACAAGACCACGATCTCCCTCACCCTGGGACAGCTCTCGGAGACCAGCTGTGCCTAGGGGCCCGCTGCCGCCCGCGCTTCGCCGCTTCCTGGAGCCTCCCAACATGGCGACGGTGGCGACCGTTGACCCCAAGGGTGCCCCCCAGGCGACCATTGTCTGGTTCGACCTGGAAGGGGAGATGGTGCTGGTGAACACCAAGCTGGACCGGGCCAAGGCCCGCAACCTGGCCCGTGACCCGCGGGTGGCGCTGGCGGTCTTCGACGACTCCAATCCCTACCGCTCGGTGCAGCTGCGAGGGCTGGTGCGGGAGCAGCGCATCGGCGAGCGGGCTGCCGACGACATTCACCGGCTCAGCCGACGCTACACGGGCCACGACTATGGGGAGCCCACCAACCGGATCAGCTATCTGATCGAGGTCGAATCCTGGTCCAGCTGGGGTCTCTCGGAGGAACGCTGAGGCCGGCTCCGATCAGGGCTGCCCTACCATGAGTGGGGCCTAGCAGGGTGTTGATTTTCGCGGGCTGATTCGGTCCTGGAGTGCGCGCAGCGCTCAGGTGGCCGTCGCTCCCGCGGTCGTTCAGCGGGTGCTGTCGCGCTCGGCAAGGCGTCGCAGCGCCTCGTCCAGGGTCAGGAGCTGGGCGTCCGCAACGAGCGCGGCGGCCAGGGTGAACGCGTCGGGCAGCCGCAGAGCGCTGTGCCGCGCCCGCAGCTGAGCGGCCAGTCGGGCCGTGTGTCGGTCGACCGGCATCACCTCGGCTCGGACAGCGTCGAGAAAGTCGTCCACGATGGCACCGGTCCCGACCAGCAGCGGGCGGACGAGAATCTCGGCGTAGACGCTGGCGCTGACAATGAGACGGTCACCTGCCGTGATGCGAGGGCGCAACTCGGCCACCGCCCGGTCGTGATGAGCGTCGGCGGGGTCCAGGAAGCCGATGAGAACGTCGGCGTCGAGGGCTACCGCGGCCATTCGCCGCGCAGATCGTCCAGGTAGCCGGCGGGATATGTGCCCGGCGGCAAGCTGCCCGCGTACCGGCTGACTAGCTCGTCGGCGCGCTCCACCTCGATGCGACCCAGAGCGGTGGCGCGGACGATCACGTCGTCTCCAGACGCGATCCCCGCGTCGCGGAGGACGCGGACGGGGATGGTGATCTGATGCTTACGGGAGACCTTACTCATCGCTTTACTATTCTACCGAATGGTAAAGGATTGGGCGACCACGAGTGTCAAACGAGGATGGGTTGAGCGTGCTAATAATTGATTCTCTTAAGCAACTATGATAGCCTCAGGGCATGAGCCCCAACCGAGCGGTCGTCGAGCGCATGGTGATCGCCCTCTTCACCCTCAACGCCGGGCTGGACCGCGCCCGGCGCGAGAGCCCAGGTGCCGGCAGGCTGTCCGTGCTCCAGGTCCTCACCGCCCCTGAGGGCGAGCGCCCCTCCGATATCGCCNNCAGGAGGTCGGCGTGGCTCGCTTCGCATCCTTCGTGGCCGGCTGGGACACCTCTGACGTCGTGAACCTCACCCGCCTCCTCGAGAGGCTGGAGCTCGACAAGCACGCCACGGCCCAGCGGGAGGCGAGGCGATCCCGGCGTCCCCGGTGGGCTCAGGACTCAGCTCCGGATCGAGGGCGGGGGCTGGCCGATGCGGATCCCGGGACCGTGGGGGAATCGCGGTGAGCCAGACCGTCGATCGTTTCGCCCGGGACACACGGCGACCCTTCCTGCACATGCCGGTGCCGTGGGTCTTCGTCCTCGCCTATCTACTCGGGGCGGGTCTGCAGCTCCTGGTGCCCCTCAACCTCGGTTCACCGGCACTATCGCTGCTGGTGAGGCTGGGAGGGGTCGTCGTCTTCGCGGCGGGCGCGACCCTGGCGGGGTGGGGACTGCTCGTCTTCCATCGGGCTGAGACTACCACCACACCCGGAGAAGCCCCGGCGACCCTGGTCACGGCAGGCCCGTACCGATGCACGCGGAACCCCATGTACGTGGGCCTGGTCCTTGCCTACCTCGGCGAGCAGGGGATGCTCGTCGAAGTGTGGCCGCTGGCGCTGCTGGTCCTCACCGTCGCGTATGTCAACTGGTTCGTGATCCCCGTCGAGGAGACCTCGCTCCGGGCCTTCGGGCCCGCGTATGACGCCTACCGCGCTCGGGTGCGTCGATGGATCTAGACCCGATCGCGGGATGAGCGGATGACCAGCGTGGCCGGCGCCGGACCCGAGCGCGGGCGCCGGCGCCAGGCTCTCACCTGGGGGATCGTCGGTCTGCTGGCACAGGTGGTCTTCGCAGCCGGATGGGTGATCGCCGAGACCTGGCAGGGGCCG